>NZ_JAIXHU010000100.1:0-304 GCF_025671395.1 Paraclostridium sp. AKS73
GCAGTTAGAGTTCATACAGTATTAATATCTACTCAACATTGTGAAACAGTAAGTACTGAGACAATAAGAAAAGATTTAATAGAAAAAGTTATAAAAGTTGTTATACCAGAAGCACTTTTAGACGCAGAAACTAAAATATATATAAATCCAACTGGAAGATTCGTTATAGGAGGACCTCAAGGAGATACAGGGCTTACTGGAAGAAAGATAATAATAGATACTTACGGTGGATACTCAAGACATGGAGGAGGAGCTTTCTCAGGAAAAGATCCTACAAAGGTTGATAGATCAGCAGCATATGCTG
>NZ_JAIXHU010000101.1:0-297 GCF_025671395.1 Paraclostridium sp. AKS73
TAATAACTGGTCAAGTTATTAAGGGCGCAGGGCGGATGCCTTGGCACTAAGAGCCGATGAAGGACGCGATAAGCTGCGATAAGCTTCGGGGAGTTGCACGTAAACTTTGATCCGAAGATTTCCGAATGAGGAAACTCACTTAGAGTAATGTCTAAGTATCATTAAGTGAATACATAGCTTAGTGAGGGGAACCCGGGGAACTGAAACATCTAAGTACCCGGAGGAAAAGAAAGAAATTCGATTCCGTAAGTAGCGGCGAGCGAACGCGGAATAGCCCAAACCAGTGAAGTTTTCTTC
>NZ_JAIXHU010000102.1:0-264 GCF_025671395.1 Paraclostridium sp. AKS73
TGTTCGGAATGGGAACAGGTGTATCCTCTTTGCTGTAATAACCGCATAATCTTTATTTAGAGTTAGTACTCTAAAAACTGAATAACATTTGTAAGATTAAAATTCACCGTGATCATTTCGCCAACGTCTAAACATTCATATGCATTCATATTTATCCCGTTGCTCAAATAATCTTGGTCAAGTCCTCGATCTATTAGTATCGGTAAGCTACATACATTGCTGCACTTACACCTCCGACCTATCAACAGGTAGTCTTCCTGGGAT
>NZ_JAIXHU010000103.1:0-261 GCF_025671395.1 Paraclostridium sp. AKS73
GACCTATCCATGAGCAGGATGAAGCGAAAGTAAAATTTCGTGGAGGTCCGAACCCACGAGCGTTGAAAAGCTCGGGGATGACTTGTGGATAGCGGTGAAATTCCAATCGAGCTCGGAGATAGCTGGTTCTCCCCGAAATAGCTTTAGGGCTAGCCTCAAGGTTGAGAAATACGGAGGTAGAGCACTGAATATCCTAGGGGGCATTGCGCTTACCGAAGATTATCAAACTCCGAATGCCGTTATTTTATACTTGGGAGTCAG
>NZ_JAIXHU010000104.1:0-248 GCF_025671395.1 Paraclostridium sp. AKS73
TATGTTATCCCGTATTAGTATACCTTTCGGTATGTTATCCGTGTGTACAGGGCAGGTTACCCACGCGTTACTCACCCGTCCGCCGCTCTCTCCGAAGAGATCGCTCGACTTGCATGTGTTAGGCACGCCGCCAGCGTTCATCCTGAGCCAGGATCAAACTCTCAAATATAATTTAAAAAGTTGTCCATCGCTCAGCTAATCATTATCTGAATATCTGGCTTGGTTGTTTGTGTTTAATTCTTTAAAAA
>NZ_JAIXHU010000105.1:0-238 GCF_025671395.1 Paraclostridium sp. AKS73
AACTGAAACATCTAAGTACCCGGAGGAAAAGAAAGAAATTCGATTCCGTAAGTAGCGGCGAGCGAACGCGGAATAGCCCAAACCAGTGAAGTTTTCTTCACTGGGGTTGCGGACACATCATCAACGAAGAGGTATCGTAAACGAAGAGAGTTGGAAAGCTCCGCTATAAAGTGTAATAGCCACGTAGTTGAAACGAGAAGACTTTAGATGTGATCCAGAGTACCACGGGACACGTGAA
>NZ_JAIXHU010000106.1:0-226 GCF_025671395.1 Paraclostridium sp. AKS73
ACTCTCCCAGGCAGCTTCCCACCAAGTACCATCGGCGCTAAAGAGCTTAACTTCTGTGTTCGGAATGGGAACAGGTGTATCCTCTTTGCTATAATAACCACATAATCTTTATTTGGAGCGGGTGAAGGGGATCGAACCCTCACAGCCGGCTTGGAAGGCCGGAACTCTACCATTGAGCTACACCCGCATATATTTTGAGTTAGTACTCTAAAAACTGAATAACATT
>NZ_JAIXHU010000107.1:0-219 GCF_025671395.1 Paraclostridium sp. AKS73
TAATCTTACAAATGTTATTCAGTTTTTAGAGTACTAACTCTAAATAAAGATTATGCGGTTATTACAGCAAAGAGGATACACCTGTTCCCATTCCGAACACAGAAGTTAAGCTCTTTAGCGCCGATGGTACTTGGTGGGAAGCTGCCTGGGAGAGTAGGACGTAGCCGCGTAATCTTTTTTATTTTACGTGGATTTAAGTGGTGGTTGATATTTAGTTTG
>NZ_JAIXHU010000108.1:0-218 GCF_025671395.1 Paraclostridium sp. AKS73
CCCTCTCAGGTCGGCTACTGATCGTTGCCTTGGTAAGCCATTACCTTACCAACTAGCTAATCAGACGCGGGTCCATCCTGTACCGCCGGAGCTTTGATACAAAAGCCATGCGACTTTCGTATGTTATCCCGTATTAGTATACCTTTCGGTATGTTATCCGTGTGTACAGGGCAGGTTACCCACGCGTTACTCACCCGTCCGCCGCTCTCTCCGAAGAG
>NZ_JAIXHU010000109.1:0-216 GCF_025671395.1 Paraclostridium sp. AKS73
CCTACTGTTTAATTTTGAGAGTTCGTTATGAAATCTCAATAGGGCGTAGCCCAAAAAAGCTATACTTTTAGCAACGGGATGTGAGCGACTTTGGAGCGAGCAGACGTTGGCGATATGCGATAGCATTTTAGTACTTTGAAAACTGCATAACATTTAGTGATGATTAAATAAACCAATTATAAGAGAAGAAAACTCTTTAAAAAATAACACTTTTAA
>NZ_JAIXHU010000010.1:0-84836 GCF_025671395.1 Paraclostridium sp. AKS73
TAATAAATATAGTTTATATATTTATATAATATGAGATTAAAAAAATTATGTTATTATGCACACCTCAAACTTTTTCATCATAATATTAAACATAACGACATTAAAATTCATGAAATAAGGGTGAAACTATGTTTAATAATAAGACAATTTTAGTAACTGGTGGTACTGGTTCATTTGGAAATGCTTTAATAAAAAAAATTATTAATTCAAATATAAAAGAAATAAGAGTCTTTAGTAGAGATGAAAAAAAACAAGATGATATGAGAAGATTATACAACAACGAAAAAATAAAATTTTATATTGGCGATGTAAGAGATTACGATAGTATTAATTATGCACTAAAAGGAGTTGATTATGTATTTCACGCAGCTGCTCTTAAGCAAGTTCCATCTTGCGAATTCTACCCTCTTCAAGCAGTTAAAACAAACATATTGGGAACAGAAAATGTTTTAAATGCATGTATAAGCAATGGAGTTAAAAAAGTTGTTTGTTTAAGCACTGATAAGGCTGCTTATCCTATAAATGCGATGGGCATATCAAAAGCAATGATGGAAAAAATAGCTATATCTAAATCTAGACTATTAGACCCTCATGATACATTAATTTGTATTACTAGATATGGAAATGTTATGGCATCTAGAGGTTCCGTAATACCTCTTTTCATAGAACAAATAGAAAATAAAAAAGATTTAACTATAACCGATCCAAATATGACAAGATTTATGATGAGCTTAGATGATGCAGTTGAACTTGTTTTATACGCATTTGAGCATGGTAACCAAGGTGATTTATTTATACAAAAATCACCAGCTTCAACTATAGAGTGTCTATCAAAAGCTTTAATTGAAATATTTAATGCATCCGATATAAAAATTAGAACTATAGGAACAAGACACGGTGAAAAACTATATGAAACACTAGCTACAAGGGAAGAACTTTCAAAGTCTGAGGATTGCGGTTCTTACTATAGAATATTAGCTGATAATAGAGACTTAAACTATGATAAGTATTTTATATCCGGAAAAGATCATGTCTCTTATTTAGAGGATTATAATTCTCATAACACTTATAGATTGAGCTTAGAAGAAACAAAAGATTTGTTATTAAATCTTGATTTTATAAAAAATAAACTAAATTCATTTTCTAAATAAAGCAATTGAGTGAGGTTAAATTATGATAAAAATAATGACTATAATTGGAACTAGACCCGAAATAATAAAATTAAGTAGAGTTATAAATGAACTCGATAAATATACGAATCACATAATAGTTCATTCTGGGCAAAATTATGACTATGAACTTAATGAAGTATTTTTTAAAGATTTAGAAATAAGAAAACCAAATTATTTCTTAAATTCAGCAAAAGGTAATGCTATAGAAACAATTGCTGATATTTTAGTAAAAGTTAATGAATTATTAGATATAGAAAGACCCGATGCAATTTTAATATATGGAGATACAAATACATGCCTATCTGTAATTGCTGCTAAAAAGAAAAAGATACCCATATTTCATATGGAAGCAGGAAATAGATGTTTTGACTTAAGAGTCCCCGAAGAAATAAATAGAAAGATTGTAGACCATTTAAGTGATATTAATTTTACACTAACAGAACATGCAAGAAAATATCTAGAGGCCGAGGGAATACGACCAGAAACTATAATCAAATCTGGCTCTAGTATGAAAGAGGTATTTAAATATAATATGGATAAAATTAATCGGTCTTCCATATTAAAATCCCTATCCTTAAATCCAAAAGATTACTTCGTCGTTAGTGCCCATAGGGAAGAAAACTTAGATTTAAACAATAATTTTGCACAGCTTCTTACTTCATTAAATAAAATAGCAAACCATTATGATAAAAAATAATCTTTTCTACACATCCTAGAACTCAAAAATAGATCTTATAGAAAATCTAGAACTCGATCAAAGAATAATTTTGTTAAAACCATTAGGTTTCTTTGACTATATAAATTTACAATTAAATGCATATTGTACTTTATCTGATAGCGGTACCATAACTGAAGAGTCCTCTATACTAGGATTTCCTGCAATAACTATAAGAAACTCCCACGAAAGACCTGAAGGTATGGATGAAGGCACCTTAATAATGAGTGGCTTAGATTACGATACAATACAAAACTCAATAGATATTGTAGTTGGTCAGTCTAGTGATAACTGTATGAATATAGTAAAAGATTATGATACTGAAAATGTTTCAAAAAAAATTGTACGATGTATCGTAAGTTACATCGATTATATAAATAGAAATGTTTGGAATAAACACTAAGGAGGGTTTATATGCAAAAAGTATTAATATTTGGTGCCACGGGAATGGCAGGACATATGGTTTCAATGTATCTATCTAAAATTAAAGAAAAATACACTGTATATAATGTTTGTCATAATTCCAAACTAAATGAAAATAGCATACTATGTGATATAAACGACATTAATAAAATAAATAGTATAATTGATTATGTAAATCCAGACGTAATTATTAACTGCATAGGTGTATTAAATAAATCCGCTGAACTAGATATTAAAAACACTATATATGTAAATACATTTTTCCCAAAACTACTAGATAGAATAGGAGAAATGAAAAATATAAAAATATTACATTTAAGTACAGATTGTGTATTTAATGGCTCTAAGGGAAACTATTCAGAAGAATCTTTTAAAGATGAAGACGGTATTTATGGATTAAGCAAAAACTTTGGAGAAATATATGGTAAGAATTCACTTACAATTAGAACTTCTATTATAGGTCCTGAATTAAAAAACGGAAGTGGGTTATTTAACTGGTTTATGCATCAAGAAGGAATTATAAAAGGTTTTACTAATGTGTATTGGAATGGAATTACAACATTAGAACTTGCAAAGGTTATAGATAAAGCATTGGATTTAAATATACAAGGTATTTACAACATAGCTAACGAGACTAAGATCTCTAAATACAATTTACTAAATTTAATGAAAAGTGAATTCAAAAAAGATAATATTGAAATAGAAAAATTTGAAGAAATTCATTGTGATAAAAGCTTAATTTCAGTAAAAAAAGATTTTAACTACAAAGTAAATCCATATGAAGTTATGTTAAAAGATATGCATATTTGGATGGAAGAAAATAAAAGTTTATACAAGTTATATTTTTAAATTATTTATACCCAATGAGTTTTGTATTATATTAAACTCATTGGGTATAAATTGTAATAACTTTAAAAACTCTGTAATTATATACACGCTTTTTTATGTAGTCCTAGATAAACTATAGAAACTATAATTGAAACAAAAAGTAGTCCAAAGAATAAAAAAGATTTGTTTATTTCATATATATACGCTGATATTATAGGTCCAAATGCATATCCACATGACTCTGCTGCTCCTACAAATCCAAATACAATCCCTTTAATTCTTGGCTTATCTCCGAATTCGGATAATGAGCTTTGTAATGATGCATTTAAAAAAGTTGCACCTAAAAAATACACTATAATAATTACAGTAAAAATAGGTATACTTCTTGTTAGCGCCAGTCCTAATAAGCTTATATTCATAACAGCAAATGATAAGAACAATTGCCTTTTATTTCCTATCTTATCACTTACCCAACCCGCAATAGGCGCACCTACTCCAAATACAATTAGATATATAGATATTATTGCAGATGTATATGATGTTGTTGCTCCTAACACATCTCTTCCATAAAAGTGAAAAAGTGCAACAACACAACCATATATAAAATCTCCTAAAAATGCAATAGTACCTAAAACTAATATCTTATATCCCAGTTTAAATTTCCTTATTTCTGAAAATATATTATTTGATTTGCATGATCTACTTGCTCTTGTTTTACAATGATTACTATTCCTTTTTATTTTTAATTTTACATATATTAATGATAGTAATATTATTATAGATGATGTATAAAATGATAAATTATAGTCTCCTGCCTTTGAAACTATAAATCCTCCTATAGCTGCTCCAATTCCTCCACCAAAGGTAAACACTGCTGAAGCTAGCCCTGTACTTTCTCCTCTTTTTTTGAGATCTAGAGATCTTGATAATATTGAAAATGTAGCTGGTGCAGCCATACCTAATATAGCCCCCTGAATTATATATATCCATCCAGATATCAATTGAGATTTATTTAACGTATATGAAAAAGGTATAAATACCATTAGTAAAATAGCTAGCATTAAAACTAATTTATCACCTATAAAATCAGATATAACTCCAAAAGGTATTTGAACTATTGCTTTGCTAACTCCGTATAAAGAAAGTATTGTTCCTATCATTACAGTGGTTACTCCTATTGAGTTTAGATACAATGGTATTATAGGAATCATAACACTATAACCTATCCCAAAAATTAACCTATAAGTACAAAATGTCCTTAGTTCTTTTTTTGTAAATAGAACACTACTCTTTAGCATTTAAATCATTCTCCTAGAATTTAATTTTCTTTACACTTTATTATATTCCTGCATATAAAATCTATTCACATAGTGCGTTCTTTAGAGAATTTATTTAATAACTATACATATTTCTTCAGTAACTTTACAATATATAACTTCATATAATAATATTAATTATTTATTTTTTAAATTTTATTAATAAAGGTATGGTGTAAAATGTTTAATGATATTTCAATTATAATTCCATATAAAGAAAGTACCCCCGAAAGATCTAAAATTTTTGAATTTGTTATTAATAGATATAAATCTTTAATGCCTGATGCTGAAATATGTATTGGTTGTAATGAAGGTGTATTTAATCAGGCTAAATCGTTAATGATGCAATAAAAAAATCTACTAGAAAGTATCTACTTTTCATGGACAGCGATGTAATAATAAATCCCGATACTGTTACTAAATGTATTGAATGATAGAAATTTATGATGTAGTTTTTACACATGATTTATTAATAAGACTTACGCCTGAATTTTCTAAACATATAATGGATAATAATATCTTAATTCTCAATCAACGCTTAGAAAATTTCGCAGGTCAATATTTCCATTATCCTTTAAACTCTATTTGTATGATAAAAAAAGAGTTATTAAATAAAACAGGTTGCTTTGATGATAGATTTGAAGGTTGGGGCTATACTGACACAGCTTTTAGAGAAGTTTTATTAGCTGCTACTCCTAATGTAACCACTTTAAAATTCCATACTATATACCATCTTCATCATAATTACGATTCTAATTTTAAAAATGATACACATTTAAATAATAATTTTAAAATTTTCGAAGAAAATTACACGCCTTCTAAAATTTCTGAAACTATAAAATATTTAGCAGATAAATATAAAAATTCATAAATTTTTTATAAAAAGCTCTATTAAATTTAATAGAGCTTTTTTAATTACTTTATTATTTATCTAAATAAATTGGAGGATATTTTACATTTTTAAGTTCCTTAACATCCGTCAGTTCATGACCATCACTTAAATCATATACTTGTAAAAAAACATGATTTACATACAAGGCATAATAATTATCACCATAAAAATACTGATATTCATATTGAGAATCATCTTTGTAAGATACCTTATAAAGGATACCTTCATAACTTGCCTTCTTTGCCTTTTCTTTCGTAATTTTACTTATATCATCTTTTGAAACCCCCTGCGCTTCCATATATTTATTAATGTGTTTTTCTGCTTCATTCCAAGGCTTAAAGTTATTATTATATATGTAAAACCCTGTTAACCCTATAATTGATAATAAAAAAATAGCCATATATTTTTTCATATAGACCTCCTTGTTTTAATAAAAGTTCCCTTATTTAAATTCAATATAGTGAACTTTAAATGTGTTATAAGTTTTCTAATATACTACGACTTTGAGATATCAAAGTCATAGTTACATCTCAATTGTAAAGTTTTAATGTATTTTCCAGATTTATTAACTTTAACAACTTGAACAGGTATAACATCCTTATAGGGAAGTTCTACAAGACGCTCTTCTTCATTAAATGTTTTTTCAACTTTATCAAAGAATTCTTTCTCTGTTAATTTAGTATTAGTTAACGACTTAAATACGTTGTATATAGCTTTAATATATTTATCATTTTTATCTAATCTCTTATTTCAGGATATTCTTTAACCCAAAAAATATCTATTATAGACTTTCCTTTTTTATAGTCTTCATACATAGAGTAATATAGACTTTGAATAGATTTTGTAGGATGTTTTTCAAAACCTCCTAGCGATAATACGAAACTACCATCTGGGTTAGAATCAGCGATACTAAGTCCACTATCTATTATAGATTTTGATATCTTTTTAGATAAATCTTGTTTAACTTCATATAATCCATCTCGGGTGTTAGTTTTTCTTGAATAAGTTTCAAAAAGTTTAATAGTTTCGTCTGCTTTAGTTTTTTGAGTTTTAACTTCAATTGAGTTTTTTGATGAATTATCTGAATGTGTACATCCTACCATTAAAACTACGCTTAAACTTGCAACTAATATCATAGATAATATAAATTTTTTTGCTTTCATACAATATCTTCCTCCATTATATTTTTACTTCTCAAATAGTTATTAATCATAAACTCCTTAAACATAAAAAAGGACGCTATCTTCTGTTAAAAGATAACATCCTCTTTTTTGAGCATCAATATATATGACCCAACTAGTAGGTTAATCGACCCAACTGTCAGTATTTTGATTTAGTGGTATGTATATATTTATCATAAATTTATTTTTTTCATCTTCAAATAATATTTCTCCATTGTATTTTTCTAAAGATGATTTAACGCTTTGAATTCCAATTCCATGCATGAATTTATCTATTTTATCAGTTAATAATATATTTTTATAAATTTTAACACTATTAACTTTACTATTTTCACATTTAATTATAAAAAATGATTTTATTACAGTTCCTTTAATTCTAATATACTTATCAATCTTTGCATCACTTATTTTATCACATGCTTCTATTGCATTATCTAAAATGTTATCAAATATACTAGATACATCTATCGGTTTTATAAAGTCAACTTTTGAAAAGTTTATATCACAAGTAAAGTTAATGTCTTTATTTGTACATACTTTACTTTTTTCATTTATTATAATATCAAGTATCATATTACCTGTATTATAAATACATTTAAAATCTTTAATTTCATCTTTTAAATTATTAATATACTCATCAACTTCTGAGCTATTATTTTTAAGATTATCTATACAACAAATATGATTATTTATATCGTGATAAAGCTTTTTAACCTTTACATGGGACTCTTGAATGCTCAAATAATATTTATATTGCATATCTAATTTATTTTGCATTAGCTCATTCTGAGCTTTTAATTTATTTTCTTTTATAGTTCTTCTAAATATTATTATTATAATTATGCTACTAGCTATTACTAATTTTGGAATCACCAATTGATCAAAATAAGGCCATTCATCTTGCAGTACCGGTACTGACATCTTCCATTCAAACAACAGCTTACTTAGAGCATAATAATTTCCTATAGGATAAACTCCCATTGTGTATCTTCCAACTATATTAATAATATTAGCCATTAATGCAATAAGTAAATATATATAATTTCTTTTTTCACTATTAAATAAATTTAACTTCTTGTTAATAAACATAAGTATCGCAAAGGTAAATATTATGAATATATACGAACATATTTGAACTTTGATCCCATCACCATAAGATACTAAAAGTGCTTGTTCAGATGATATAGAACTTCCAGTAAATCCAATGAATAATATTCTATATACAACTGCTTCGTATAAATCGTAATATACATTAAATAAATAAAATAAAACTACATATTTAACATATCTTACATTATAAAAGTAATTAAAATATATCCCCCAAATAATAAATACTATAGCATCAATTAAATAATTTATACTAATAGTGTATTTTTTAAATCCATTTATTATAGATATGATATAAATTAATGATACTAAAATATAAAATACAATTTTTTGATTTTTATTTCCTTCTTTTTTATAAGTTATTAATGCTTTAAATATAACAAATTGTATAAGTATTGATAACCCTAATATTATGTAAGATGTAAATTTTAACATATGGAATCACCAAGAAATTTTAAGAATTTAGTCTTTATATCTTTATATCTATACCTGCTAACAGCCACTTCTTCTCCACTTTCCAATATTGCAATATTTGACTTTATATTTTCTACATAACTTAGATTAACTATGAAGCTTTTATGACATCTTACAAATGTGTCTATGTTTAAGTCTTTTTCTACTTTTTCTAAACTGTATTTTACTTGGAAATTTTTGTTTATAGTATGTATTAGCATGTCCTTTTTTTGGACTTCTATATAAGTTATTTCATTTGAGTTAATCTTATATGTATTAGACTTATTCTTTATTATTATATAATTATGTTTACTTAATTTGATTTCTTTAATACATGTTAATAAATGTTTCTTTAACTCTTCGAAATTTATAGGTTTTAATAAGTATCTGTAAGCTTTTACCTCATACCCGTCTTGTACATAATCTATTAAAGAGGTTATAAATATTATCTCCATTTTATTTCCATATTCTCTAATTTTCCTTGCAACATCCATCCCATTAATATTGTCCATTTTTATATCTAAAAGTAGTATATCTACATCTTTTAAATTAGCTTCTAATAGTTCTTCTCCAGAGCAATATTTGCTTAATTCATATTCTATATTTTCTTCATCTAATATATTCTTAATGTAGTTTTCTATTAAAAGTCTCATCTCTATTTCATCTTCACAAATTGTTATTTTAATTATAATCCCCCCTTAAAATTTTATCTATTAAGTATTTTACCTCATATTAAAAGTTTTTTTAAACAAAATTAAGTCTACTATAAAAATAACGATTAGATACATACTTACTGCTAATGACCCTATAAACGAAATAAGTAAATGAATACCTCCCATAATAAGTATTAAAAACATCATTAAGTAATTCTCTACTATTCCATCATTTTTTTAAGAACATTAATTGGTCGAGAAAAAGGCATACCTTTATCGATTGTTTTAAATGTGATTATTATGATAAATACTGCAACTAAAAATGTAATTATTATATGTGGTATTATACTAAATTTATAAAAATATACAAAAACTATAGATTGAATTAAATAAAGTGGAAGTATTAAATTAATCAAACAAGCTTTAACAGATGCCTTATGTACATTCATTTTATTTTTTATATTTACTGTTTTATATATGTATGATGCTTTATAGTTTTTAGAATATTTTATAACTATCATTATGTTGGGAATTATCATTAAAGAAAAATATAAAAACATATACATATATGAACTTATATATTTTTCGTTCTTATCAAAGATCATATATATAGGATATACACAGTAAAGTCCAATGGTTGGATAGACTTTATTCTTAAAATCCCTATCATTTTTCATTATATTAGAAATAAAGTTAAAAAATATTCTCTCTTCTTTATCTTTACATATAACTTTGCTTAGTGTCATTGTAACATTATACTTTTTTATATTTTTACTATAGCTTTCATCACTAAGCTTTTGAAGTTTATTCTCAAATACTGGTGTAAATTTTATGTATATTAAAATTGATATTATAGGTATCACAAAAGCTAAAAAGAAAGTATCCCCAATGTTCTATTTATATTTCCTGTTGTTATTATTTCAAATGGAGCTGCAAACCAAAAAGGTGGTAAAATATAGCTTACTACCCCTAAGTCAACATTATTGAATATATTCATGCTTTGCGATATATTAATTACAAATATATATGCAATACTAAATACCATTGTAACTATAATCTGTATAATGCTAATTACATCTTTAAGCTTTTCTCCCTTGAATAGTTTTAATATAAATAAATAAACTAGTCCAGATAGAATTATCATAAAAATATCTATAAGTAATATTTCTATTAAAAATACCAAAGAAAAAATTAAACCATACTTTATTGATGCAATTATTGCAAATCCACTTAATGACATACTTATACTTATCATATATATTAAAATATGAGTTATTTTAGATGCATTTAATGTTTTTAGACTTATACCTTTTGTAGATAATATCCCTTTATCTTTTATATCTAGTATTACAGATGAAAAGTCTGATATAAATGTTGTAATCATAAAAAACATAAACATAGAAAAGTATAAAGCCATAGCTGTGAATATATTTTGACTATTTATTATAATAATCATCATACATAATCCAATAATTGCATATACTATTTGCATTATTTTATATTGATTTGAAGATTCTCCATATTGATTATTATTTAACAAATTAGATATTTTCCTGGAATCCATAGTTAACTTTGTACTTAGTATTAGTCTCATATCCTCATAATCAACTCCTAATTTTTCATATAAAAATCTAAATTTATCAAGTATCTTTAGCGAAATAAAATTTTGCATATCCTACACCTCTTTTAATATAGATATAAATTTTTCGGCAAGTTCTTTATGTTCACTAAAGCCTGTAAGTTGATTAAATATTTGTTCTAGAGATTCTTCATGTACACGTTCTTTTAAGTCATTAAAGTTACCATCTGCAACTATTTCTCCATTATTTAATAGCACTATTCTGTCACTTATTTTTTCTACAACTTCCATAATATGTGATGAGTAAAAAATTGTCTTACCTTCTTTTTTCAAGCTTATCATAATTTCTTTTATTATCATTACACTATTTGCATCTAAACCACTTAGCGGTTCATCTAAAAATAGTATATCTGGATTGTGTATTAAGCTTGAGATTATAACTACCTTTTGTTTCATCCCTTTTGAAAAAGATCCAATTCGTGAGTTATATGCATCTTGTATTCCTAAGACATCCATCAGTTCATAAGCTTTTTTATCTGCAGTATCGTATTCTAACCCATAAAGCTGGCCTATAAATGTTAAGTACTCTCTCGCAGTTAAACATTCATACACTTCTGCCATCTCTGGTACATAACCTATCCTTTTTTATATTTTTCATCTCCAGTTGATATGTCTTCTCCAAAAACCTCAACTACACCTGTATAACCCTCAACTAGTCCTAAAATTATTTTGACAGTTGTACTTTTCCCAGCTCCATTTGGACCTATATATCCTACGATACTCCCCTTGTCTATCTCTAAATCTATACCTTTAAAACTTCTTTCCCTTCGAAGTTTATTTTCAAATTTTTTATAAATATCGCCTTATCCATAACTGCTCCCCTTAGTACTTTTTATTTTACATATTTTTCCAAATTATACCATATAGATTATTTTCATTCAAATTTCAAAATTGTTTCTTTTTAAATCGTTATTTCAATTGGTAATTGAGATCGCTCATATTAAAAAGAGATATTAGACTATATTTCTAATACCTCTTAATCAACTTTATAATATATATTACTACAAATAACTCTTTACTTCATCCCAAGTAGGTATAGACTCCAAAGCCCCTAACTTAGTTGTAGTAATACCACCAACTAAATTAGCATATTTCACAATTTCTTCAATATTTTTACTTGGTTCATTTAGTGTTTGAGCTAAAACAGCTCCAATAAATGCATCTCCTGCGCCTGTAGCATCTTTCATTTCTAGTTGTTTTGTTTTTATCAATACTTTCTTTTCTTTAGTTACCAGCATAGACCCCTCTTTCCCTAAGGTAATAACAAGATTCTTACATCCCAAATTTATGAGATAATCAGCAGCTCCTTCAATATTGTCTTTATTACTAATTAAATAAGCTTCTTCTTCACTTAATTTAACTATATCACTACCTTTGATAAAATCTTTGCAACAATTTATAAACATCTCTTTGTCATTTTTAAATAAGCTATCTCTATAGTTGGCATCAAAAGATATTAATTTATTATTATTTAAAGCATACTCTTTTAATTTATAATAAGTATTTTTTAGTTCTCCCTCTAAAAACGCTGTTGCACTTCCAAAATGGAATAAATCAAATTTGTCCAAATCACTTTTTATCATTTCAAAAGATAAAAATTCATCTGCACCTCTTGCAAATTCAAAGTCTCTATCTCCATCTTCCTTTAATGATACGAATGCAAAAGTAGTATTCTTGTCCTTTAATTTAAACATTAAATTCGTATTTATGTTATTTTTATTAAAAGTATTTTCTAAAAACATACCAAAAGCATCATCTCCAACAGTTCCACAAAAATAAGCTTGAGCACCTAATTTTGATATTGCTGCTGCAACATTGGCAGGAGCTCCACCTGCTTTTTTTATAAAACCTGAAGTATCAATTAAGTTTTTACCTGTATCTATAGATATAAAATCTATAAGTGCTTCTCCTATACAAATTACTTTTTTCATTTTCTATCTCCTTTAACATTTAATTCCTAGCTTCTCATCTATTTTTAAGATCTTCAACTATATCGTTATACGTAGATTTATTTAACTTATATGCTAACAATACAATACCTGTAATAACCCACATTACACCTGGTATAGTTGTAAATGAATGTTTCATAATTGCTAGTACTACTTTATTTTGCGGTTGATTTGCAACATATCCAAAGGCACCTAGTGATAAAGCTAATACAGACGTACCTAAAGCCATACCTATTTTATTGCCTAGCGAAATAAATGCATATTGAAAACCATCATTTCTTATACCTGTTTTCCACTCACCATACTCAACACAATCTGGAATAATCGCATATATAGCAGTATTGAATCCTGAAAAGAAAAATTGAGCTAACCCCGATAATATGTAAAATATTATTGGTGATGTGCCTATGCTAAATTTATAAAGAATTATCATAGATATACCTGTGCAAATTGCAAAAATTGATGCCGCTCTACCCTTATTTTTTGTCCATTTAAATAATAAAGGAAAACATGCTGCCCCTATTATAGATGGAATCATAATAACTAGTGAATATGTGCTAAAGAATTTAACGTTACCTTCAACATAAGTAAAATAATACAATGCATTTGCATTTCTTCCATATAGCGTTAATCCAAATAATAATTGACCAATAAATGCTAATATGTAAGGTTTATTTTGTAGAATTGCCTTAAGCTCAACTTTTAGAGATAGTTTTTGTTTTTGAGGACCCTCTACCACTTCTTTAGTTTTTGCAAAGCAGAATATATGACATAAGGCAAATATAATTCCATAGACTATAGCAACTAATAAATAACCTTTTTGAGCATTTCCATTACCTAAATTATCTATCAATGGTACTGTAATAATATTTATAATGCTTATAGCTATCATGGCACTAACTGAACGTGATGTATTTATCTTAGCTCTTTCTTCTATATCTTGAGTCATAGCTCCACATAATGTACCATAGGGAATATTAACACAAGTGTATCCCAATACAAGAATGCAATAAGTTATTACCATATAAACTATCTTTGAGGTATCGCTCCAATCAGGATGTCCCCAAAATGTTAATACTAATACAATTGATGTTAAAGGTGCTGCAATTAATAACCATGGACGATATCTGCCCCATCTTGTATTTGTTCTATCACTCAAACTCCCAATAATAGGATCATTTACAGCATCCCAAAATCTTGAAAATAGCATAAGCATAGATACAGCTGCCATACTTATCCCAAACACATCAGTATAAAAAATCATTAAAAAGTTTCCTACAAACATCCAGCTAAAATTACAACCTACATCTCCCATACCATAAGCAATTTTACTTATTAAAGGTACTTTTCCACTTGTACTTTTATTCTTATTTACATCTGATATTGTGTTTTCAATCATGTTATCTCCCCTTATTTAATTAAGTAATTTACTATGCATCTCTTATATTTTAATAACAGCCTTTACTATGTCACTTTTGTTATTTACGCTATAATCCATAGCTTTTTGAACTTCATCTAAAGTAAACTCATCTGTTACTATTCCTTTTAAATTAACTTTTCCGTTTGCAACAGCTTCTATTGCCATTGGGTAAATATGGCGATATCTAAATACTGTTTTAAATGTAAGTTCTTTATCTAATACTAAACTCATAGGTAATGTCATTTCCCCTGTTTTACTATATCCAACTAACACTACATTAGTACCTTTTTTAGCCATATGTATACATTGAATAGTAGTTATTTCAGCACCTGCAGTTTCTATAGCTAAGTCACAACCTTTGCCATCTGTTAATTTCATTATCATTTCTACAGGATCTGCTTCTTTAGAATTAATAACACCTGTTGCACCTAATTCTAAGGCTTTTTCTAATCTTTTTTCCATAATATCGACTACATATACATTAGAAACTCCCATAGCTTTTAATGCCATCATAGTTACAAGTCCTATACATCCAGCCCCCATTACAACTGCTGTTTGACCAGCTTGAGCTTGTCCTTGAATCGCTGCATGAAAACCTACAGCTAAAGGTTCAATTAATGATCCTTCAATTGTGCTAACGTTTTCCGGAAGCTTAAAACATAAATCAGCTTCATGACATACATACTCTTGGAAAACTCCATCTACTGGGGGTGTAGCAAAGAATATTACTTCTTGACAAAGATTATATCTTCCTGTTTTACAAAATTCACAGTGTCCACATGTTTTTCCTGGTTCAAGTGCTACTTTATCTCCAACCCTTAGATGTTTCACTTCTTCTCCTACTCCAAATACAACTCCTCCTGGTTCATGACCTAGTACAAATGGTGGTTCTACAATATAATCTCCTATACGACCTGTCTCGTAATAATGAAGATCTGATCCACAAATACCTACATATTCTAGTTTAACAAGAACCTCATTAGCTTTTGGTTGTGGTACTTCTTTTTCTATAAATCCCATTTTACCTATTCCATTCATTACTGCGACTTTCATTTTATTTTTCATCTGTACTCCCCCTAATATGTAATTACTTTTATAAAACATTTTATAAAAGTAATTACATTATGTCATATCTATTACTAAAAATCAATATTTTGCTAAAACTTTTTCAAAATAAAAAAAATTACTATATGATAATAATAATTTAACTTATCATATAGTAATTTTAACTTTATATTAGCGAATCAAAGAAATTATCTACAAACTGTATCCCAGCACCTACTGCTGAGGCTTCTTTTTTATATTTAGCAGCACTTACATAAGAAGTGTCAATCTCAAAACTATTGTATTTAGATATACTTTTATTAATATCTAAAATATAATTTTCTAGGTAACCACCTACATATCCACCTAAAATTATATGGCAATCAAATACCATCCTTAAGTTAGTAACGACTATAGCAAGATTATCTAAATACTCATTCCATATACTTAAATATTTTTCATTTCCGTTTTCTAATTCTTTAAAAAATAAATCTAAATCATGATCTGAATTCTGAGATAATACATTTGCAGAACAATAAGCATCTACACATCCATTCTTACCACAATAACATGACTTACCATCTGGTCTAATTATTATATGTCCAAACTCTGCACTTTTTAAGTTATCACCCATATAAATACTATTATTCATATAGATAGCCCCTCCTACAGTGTTGCTAAGAGATAAATATATACACTGCTTATTATTTAAGGTAATTTCAGCATATGCAGCGCTATTTGCATCATTTTTAAAACATGTATCATATTTTATAAACTGGATAAAGTTTTTTAAACTTATATTACTTAACTTTAGCGTATGAGAACGAGTTAGTATTAAGTTATCCTCATCTACAATTCCTGGTATAGATATACCTACCCCTAATATTTTATCTATATCTACATTAGATTCTTTAATGAAATTATCTACTAATCTACCCAATGTTTCATAGTAATCTAGTGAGTCTTCATACCTACATCTAATTCTTTCTTTTTTATCATATTCCCTTTTAGATTTAATAATACAAAGCTTATATGATTATTGGTTATGTCTACTCCTATTGAGTATTTAATATTTTCAGAAATAGAAAGTACTTTTGCCTTTCTACCTCCAGTAGATTGATATTTCCCAACCTCAACAACAATTCCAGTCTCAATTAATTCTTTTATATTTTGTAGCACCGTAGGCATACTAAGGCCTAGCAATTTGCAAATTTCTTGCTTTGAAGTTTCATTTTGTTTATATATAAATTTGGCTATTTTAGCTTTATTTGACATTTTATAGTCTTCAATATTACTTTTCTTAATCATAAAATTCTCCCTTTGTTTTATAAAAACTTTTATAAAACTAATTATAGATTAAAGTATATATATAATCAATAAAGCAAAATAAATTGTCGTCCTTCTTTAAGAAGAATATAATTGTAAAAATATGCTTTTGAGCATTTGAACAGAGATAAGGTGTATTCCATAATTAAGGCAGATGATTCTAATATCAACACTTATTTAAAACAGAACCTATTATAAAATATATAGATTTGTTGCTATGATATAATCCACATGTAAGTAAAAATGTATTGACTATTTAACCAATACATCTTTATGGGTTCTCAATTGTGGAGTATATTTTTAAGTTTTCACAGTTTAATACATCGCTTACAATATCTTTATAAAAATCACGCTCATGACATACTAAAATCAAACTTCCTTTGTACTCTTTTAATGCTCTTTTAAGTTCATTTTTTGCATCTATATCTAAATGATTTGTTGGTTCATCTAAAATTAATATGTTACTTGATCTATTCATAAGTTTACATAGTCTAATCTTTGATTGCTCTCCTCCGCTTAGTATACTTATTTTACTATCTATATGCTCGTTAGTTAGCCCACATCTGGCTAGCATACTTCTAATTTCATATCTATTGCACTTATAAAATTCATTCCATATTTCTTCCAAAGCCGTATTGTCATTTTCTATTTTTGTTTCTTGTTCAAAATATCCTATTTCTTGATGTTCTCCAATTTTTATATTTCCACTTATAGGTATATTAATTCCAATTAGACTTTTTAATAATGTTGTCTTTCCTATTCCATTTGAACCAATTATAGCTATCTTTTGGCCTCTTTCCATTTTTATATTTATAGGCTTACTTAACGGTTTATCATACCCTATAATTAAATCTTTTGTCTCAAATATAAGCTTTCCTGATTCCTTAGATTCCATAAATTTTAAATTTTGGCTTTGGCTTATGTTTTGCTATTTCTATTCTATCAATTTTATCTAGTTTTTTTGTCTGGACTTTGCCATGCCACTTGTTGATGCCCTTGATTTATTTTGCAATATATTTTCAAGCTTAGAAATTTCCTCTTGCTGTCTATTGTAAGCGGACCTTAATTGAAGTTTATTGGATTCATATATCTTCATAAAACTTTTATAATTACCGACATATCTTGTTAGTGATTTATTTTCAAGATGACATATTATATTTACAACACTATTTAAAAAATCTAAATCATGAGATATTAATATAAATGCATTTTCATAAGATTGTAGATATTTTTTTAACCATTCTATGTGCTTTTCATCTAAATAGTTTGTAGGTTCATCTAATAGTAATATATCTGGCTTCTCTAAAAGTAATTTTGCTAATAATACTTTCGTTCTTTGACCTCCACTTAATTTTGAAACATCTTTGTCTAAGCCAATATCTCTAAGGCCTAAACCAAGTGCTACTGATTCTACTTTTGAATCTATACTATAAAATTCATTCTTAATTAAAATTTCTTGTATATCATTAGTTTTTTCAATAGCTTTCGTAATTTCTCCCATATCCATTGAAGCCATTTGATTATATATATTATTAAGTTTACATTCTATATCAAATAGATTATGAAATGCTTCCTTTAAAGTATCTCTTATAGATTTTCCTT
Organism: Paraclostridium sp. AKS73; assembly: GCF_025671395.1. Classification (NCBI taxonomy): domain Bacteria; kingdom Bacillati; phylum Bacillota; class Clostridia; order Peptostreptococcales; family Peptostreptococcaceae; genus Paraclostridium; species Paraclostridium sp. AKS73. Next base: position 17,721 of record NZ_JAIXHU010000010.1, read on the forward strand.
CTTTAAGATGAGTGTGTTGGTCTAAATATCCAACATTTATTTTGCTACTCCAATGTATATTTCCACTATCAGGTATTATTTTATTGGTGATTATATTCATAAAAGTTGACTTCCCTTCACCATTTGCTCCCACAAGTCCTACATGTTCTCCTTTCAATAATCTAAAATATATACCTTTAAATATATCTCTGTCTCCAAACCCATGGCTCATATTTTCAACTGTTAAAATGCTCATTTTCATTCCTCGTTTCTTGCCTTAATTTTCATATTAAAATCATAACATTTTAAAATATAGTAACCAAGTTTATAAATACTTCTGTAATAATATGGACTTTTTAAATTATACAAATAGAAAGTGTCTCAAATAATTATAAACATCATTGAGACACTTTCTATTTATATAATTTGTTTTTCTTGTCTAATAATTCTTCTAATACTATTTTCAGTAAGGTAGTATTGCTTAGTAAGTTCTTTAATAGAGATACCTTCTTTATACTTGTTAAAAATCTCTATATTTCTTTTCTTTAAATCATTCTTACTTCCACTATTTTCTCCCCAAGATTTTTTATTACTAGGCTTTCTAGGTATATATAAATATCCACCATCTATATATTCTTGAATTAATTCAATAACATCTTCAGGTAATATATTTTGTGCTTTTTCGTATTTCATGATTCTCGCTCCTATTTACTGTTTAGTTCGTAAATAATTAAGCAAAGACTGCACAAAACAACTTAACCGAATTTAATCTCGGCTCCGAACAAAGTTTAGTTCTGTATATATATTACAGTCTTTGCGCAGAGCCAGGAACAATAACTAGTGCTGGTTTATTTTGCATAAGATAACACTCCTTTATATTAATTTATATTTTTATATTATGAATAGAATACATCACATAAATTATATCATCTGTATTGGTATTATTCAAAGGTCATAAATAATTCTGTATTAAATTTGACCAAGACTGTATTATAAACAAAAGAAAAGCACTGATCTAAAGCCTAAGCCTTAAAATCAGTGCTTCTTAGAAAATTAATCTACTAACTTCCAAAATCCTGTTTTAGGTGTTACAAATAATTCATTCCCATCAAACTCTTTATATTCAGTGCATCCTCTTTTTAATATTTTTTGTACTATAAAACTCGACTCAGCCATTCCCGAATGTATCAGCATTTTTGCTAATTTTCCAAATCTCATCTCTCCATTTTCTTCTAATATATCTATCATCTTAGCTTGTATTTCCTGTATTTGTTGTTTAGTATACTCCATGGTCTATCTCCTTTAATCTTATCTTTATATCTATATTAACAAAATACCTATACAAATTAAAGTTTAAAGTTCTAACTAATCCCGAACCTACTAGAAAGTTCTCTAAATTCCTAATCTTTTGAGTCCATTTATCAGATATATCTAAATATTTCTTGCTAATTCATAAGCATCCCAAATAGCATACATAATGTTATGAACTCCATTTGAGTCACCTATATTATAAACTGGAATATTTAAATCTTTGATTTCTTCATATAAACTATCATTAGATAGGTATCCTACTGAAGTTATTATTGTGTCTACTGGTATTTCAAATATATTATCTCCTTGTTTAACTTCCACACTTCTATCCTTGGTAATTGTAACACTTGTATTCGTGTAGATGTCAACATTATGGAATTTAAGAAGATCTATTAACATAAATTCATTCATGTGAGGTATACTATCATGACCACCTAATATTTCTGGCATCATTTCTACTACTGATATTTTTTTACCTTGCTGAGCAAGCCAAAGAGCAGTTTCACAACCAACTAATCCACCACCAACTACTACTATATTATCTCCGCATGAAACTTTATTTAGAAGAACTTCTTCAGCAGTTACACTCTTCAAAGAACCCTTAAAGTCTATTTTTCTTGCTGTAGAACCTGTTGCCACAACTATTATATCTACATCACATTGAGATAAACTATCCTGATCTATAAAAGTATTATATCTCACATCTACATTTAGTAACTCTAGTTGTCTCTTATAATAAGCTACTAGTTGATGATCATAACGTTTGAAATGAGGCATACCTCCAGGTATTAAATTACCACCTAATTTATCTGTTTTTTCACAAAGAGTTACCTTATGCCCAGATATAGACGCTACACGAGCTACTTCAAGACCTGCAACTCCTCCGCCGATAACTAGTATTTTCTTTTTAATAGTAGCTGGAACTATCCCATAAATACTTTCCCTGCCACAAGCTGGGTTTACAGCACAGCTAACAGGGCCTTTAGATAGTCTTCCCATACAACCTTCATGACATCCAAGGCATGGTCTAACTTCATCTAATCTTCCTGTTCTCATTTTTTCAACATACTCTGGATCTGCAAGTAATTGTCTACCATAACCTAATATATCGCAACTTTTCCCTATTTCTTTTACTGCCATTTCTGGATTTTCCATTCTACCTGCAAGTATTATTGGTACATCTACATGCTTTTTAAGAACTTCTCCAAACTCTCTATACACTCCCTCTTCGAAATACATAGGTGGATGGTTCCAATACCAAGAGTCATATGTTCCAGCATCAACATTAAGAGCATCATATCCAGCTTCAACTAAGATTTTAGCTGCTTTTATACCCTCTTCAATATCTTTTCCTGCTTCTACATAATCTTCTCTAGGTAGACCTCCTTGTCTCAATCCTTTCATACAGCTTTTTAAACTATATCTTAAACTTACTGGGAAGTCTTTGCCACAAGCTTTTTTTATTCCCTTAACTATTTCGGTTGATACTCTTAATCTGTTTTCTAAACTTCCACCAAATTCATCTTCTCTTTTGTTATAGAATGAAATGGCAAATTGATCTAATAAATATCCTTCATGAACTGCATGTATTTCTACTCCATCAAAACCTGATCTTTTTGCTACTACTGCTGATTCTACAAATTTTTGTATTAAATTCATGATCTCTTCTTTTGTCATTTCCCTATGTATTATGCTTGGGTCAAATCTATTTTCCTGTTCTGATGGTGCTATATTTATTGATGTAAAGCCAGGAAGCGCACTTCTTCCAAGACCTCCTGTAAGTTGTAAAAATATTTTAGCACCATATGCATGAATTCTGTCATTCATTGAATGAGTACTATGTATAAATGCAATAGGTGATTTAGTAGGACATGGCATTGTAATAGTTGGTATACCTTCGATACTATTATCAACAGAACATATCCCTGTTATTATAAGTCCTACTCCATGTTTCGCACGCTCTACATAATAATCTTGTATACGTTGATTAAATCCCCCAAATGAATCTGCATAACCTACTGGACCCATAGGAGCCATCGATGTTTTGTTCTTAATTTTTAACTTTCCTATATAAGCCGGTTTAAATATTTCTGGATAATAAGTCATTTAGTTACCTCCTCGAATATTGATCTACTTACGTTACAATTTAGCAGAATATATTCTGCAAGATAAGTGTAGTCTCGTTATTAATAATAAGTCAACATATACTTAAAATAACATCATACTTACTAAAAGAAAAAACTTTCGATAAAATACGATAGGTTTTAGAAGACAAAATAATTAATTTAATACAATATTTTTTCTTAAATCGGATAATAATAAGAATGTATTAAAACTATTACTAGGAGGACAAATTGATGAAAAATAAACAACCAAAGTTTAATAGCCATAGTGATGTTAAAATGTCTTGCACTACAAAAAAAAGACTAGAAGGTACTTGCCCAGAATATAAAAATGGATGCCAATGCAAAGAAGAAAAAAATCAAAAATACACAAATCAATTTAAATAAATTTATAACATTATTATTAATTTATAGGGAGTCGTAAATACGACCCCCTCTCTTCTGTTATTTTAGTATATACGCTTTAACTATTATCTAATTTTTTCTATACTTTTTACTTTTCCATCGCCTATAGTTACAACTATATCAGCCATTTTTGCTATTTTTTCATCATGAGTTATCATGACTAAAGTTTGATTAAATTCCTTTACACTCATGCAAAGCATATCCATAACTTCTTTACTAGTTTTACTATCTAAGTTTCCAGTAGGTTCATCCGCAAATATTATAGAAGGTTTGTTTGCAAGTGCTCTAGCTATTGCTACTCTTTGTTGTTGACCTCCTGAAAGTTCATTTGGAAATTTATTAATTTGACTTGAAATACCTAACTTTTTTATTAAAGTATTTATGTAATCTTTGTCTTCTTTTTTTCCATCTACAGATACCGGAAGAACTATATTGTCATAAACGTTTATAACTGGTATTAGATTAAAGCTTTGAAATATAAATCCAAATTCTTCTCTTCTTATCTTTGATAGTTTATCATCTGATAACTTAGATATATCTTCTCCATCTAATATAACTTCTCCACTTGTTATACTATCAAGACGTGCTATACAATTAAGTAAAGTACTTTTTCCACTCCCACTAGGCCCTATTATTGTTATAAATTTTCCTTTTTCAACAGATATGTTAATATTTTTTAATGCCTCTAATTTATTCTCACCTTTACCATAAGTCTTACTTAAATTTATTATATCTACTATACTCATCTCAACCTCACCTCTACTCTTCATTTCTAAGACCTTCTACTATACTTAATTTTGAAACTCTATTGTTTGCTAAATATCCAGCAACTACACATATAAGTATTGCTGCTACCCCAAACTGAAGTATTTCTACTGCAGGAATATTAAATTCATATGCTTGTTTAATTCCTAACCCTTTAGAAAAAGTTTCATTTGCTCTTTGCATGTTTTTATAAGTATCATAGCTAGAAAATATTCCCGCTATAATTGAACTCAAAATTCCATATATAATGCTTTCTTTTAGTATCATTTTCTTAATATTTTTCATACTCATTCCAATAGATCTTAGTGTTGAAATTTCTTTAACTCTAATCATTATGCTTGTAGTAACTATACAAACTATATTTATAGATGATATAACCATTGTAAGTACTACACTCACCAATACCTCTTTTTTAAGTTTTTCATTTCCTTCAGTAGATATCTTTCTATTTTCATACTTACTTTCCATTTCTTTAAATCTATTTTCATTTATTATTTCTTTTACATTTGAAACTACTACTTCTTCTTTATCCTTTTGCAATTTTATATATATATTATTAAAACCTTTTTTACCTGTTATCTGCTTAAAACTATTTTTATCTAATATAACTTGGAAATTTGAGTCTTTTCCTCCTTCACCGTTTAAAACATAGTCAGGTTTTAATAATCCTACAACTTTAATTTTTTGATTAACATATTTTACTTCTTCACCATTAATTAAGGGAATTCTAGCTTCAATAATATCTCCTACTTTTAATTTTTTAAATGTACTTGAATCAGTTGATATAGCTTCCCCTGAGTAAAAGTAGTTAGATACTATTGCATTTTTTATATCACCGTCTTCCCTTAGGTTATCTATACTTCCATCCTCTAAGTATTTTTCTAGTTTTTTAAGAGTACTTTTATCATATCCTTTTATAGCTATTCCTATTTCTAAGTTTGATTCATCCTTATCTAGAGAATTATATTGTTTGTAATAGTCGCTTATATTTTCTTTATTTGAGTTTAAGTATCCTGTAACATTCATACTCATAGTTAATTTACTAACTCCATCTATATCAGATATCTTACTTACCTCATCATCTGTGTATTCATTAAAATATTCACTTGAGTTGTTATAATTATGACTAAGTATTATGTCACTTTCTCCCATTTCTGAAATAATTGGGCTAAGACTATCTACATTCTTATCATATTGTCTAAATGCAACCATATTAGTTATAAACAAGAAACCTGTCATACTTATTGAAAATATTGATAAAATTGTTCTTGTTTTGTATCTCCATATATTTTTGTATGCCATATACCCTGTAATTCCAAATACTTTTCTTATGAACTTATGATAAAATTTATCTTTTTTTACTGACTTTGAACTATTAGTACTTCTAATAGCTTCTATTGGGGATATCTTTCCACACTTATAAATAATAAAAATACTAGATATAGCTACTGAAACCACTGCCATACTTAAAGGCTCTATTATACTTCCTTCACTTATATAAACACTTATAGGTTCATTGTATATACTTCTAAGACCTACATACGATGCTAGTGTTCCAAGTAAAAAGCCTACCGCTAGTCCAATAGTTAACACTAAAAAACTTTGAATACATATCATGCACCTTACATTTTTTTTAGTCATACCTATTGATCTTAACATTCCTATTTGTCTCGTCATATCTATTAAGATAATATTAAATATGTTATATATGACTAGTGTCGCTGCAACCATAGGAATCAACTTATTAGTAAGCTTAATATTTTCACCTCTACACATCTCATAATTTTTTATAGCTTCATTTAGTTGCACATTTATCATGAAATTTTCGTCATCTAATTTATATTTGGCTATTATTTTATCTGCCATATCTATACTAGTGATAAATTTAAGTACCCCTGAATGACTTATTAGTTTTTTAGGTAAAATACTTTGATTTTCTGTGTATTTAGTAAAAGCTTTGACTTTATAGTATAAATTTTCATCATAAAATCCATCTGGCTTTTTCAGTATTCCAACTAACTTAAATAACTTCTCTTTGCTATAAACCTGATTTTGATTATTTTCATCCGTATAATTTTTAATAATATTAAAATCAATACTTTGCCCTAACTCATCGCTTAATCCCATCTCTTTAAGCGCTTTTTCTTCTACTACTATTTCATTTTCATTTTTAGGTTCATGCCCTTTTATAAACTTATAACCATAAGAATTTATAAACCCGTTACTATAAGAGTTTAAACTTATAGATACTCCTTTATTACTTACTGCATTACCTAGGTTTATAATATCATTGATAATTTTTATATTCTTATCATTTTTTAATCCATCTACAGTTTCTAAATTAATATTGCTATACTCTACATGATAATCACTAAAGTTTTTATACGCTTCTTTTATATCATGTTTATTCTTAGATTCTGGAACTACATTAAGTGCAAATACTAATATAACAGCTAATGCAATACTAGTTATTAATGATAAAGTTCTTCCCTTTTGCTTTTTTAAGTATGCTATAGCTAATCTAAAACTTACTCTCATCATTTCCCTCCCGTTTTTCGTATGTAATTGTTTCGAGGGCACATAAAAAAATGTTACCTTCTTTATCATCAAAGGTAACATTTCTAAAATTCGTATTCAATATAAGTCCGACAAGTGGTATTTTTTTAACGCCAACTATCATGTTAATCGAATGTTTTTATTAAATTTTTACTCGAATGGAATATGAATACTCGTTATAAACTTAAACTCACTATTTTTAATTTCAACAACATTTTTCTAATTACTAATTTAAAATCTATAAATTATATTCCATCTTATTTATAACTTTTTTATGTACATATTCACTAGTACTAGCTGACATCACTCCACCATAGTCTAATAAAAACTCTACAGTATCTCCTACCTCATAATCAAAATCAGTTATATCTAATATCATATGATCTGAACTTGCTCCTAGTATATTTATATCTTCTTTAAGTGGAAAAATACTTGAAATATCTATATCTTGCTTTCCTATTCCAACTATAGCTCTTTTTCTCATCCCCTTATCTTCATAAACAGGCATATTCCCAAAGGCATCCATTCCTACTTCTCCTATTGGTATAGATGGCTTTTCCTTTATCTCAACTATTTCACCTACAAGCTTAAATACATCTTGGTAGGTTCTTCCTATTTTTTCTCCATAAGCAGTTTCTCGTCCTAAAACGATAGCTTCTCCAGGTCTTAAATTGCTTATTTTTTCTGGCATTTCATTTTTTTGTAATAAATGAATTGAACTAGAGTTTCCACCAGACACAAAATCTAAGTGTATATTATACTTACTTTCTATAAACTTTGCTAAATCTTCTAACTTACTTAAATTTTCCTTTGTTGGAATTATGGCACCATAACAAGTAAGATTGGTTGCTATTCCTCTAAGTTTTATATTCTCTAGCTTAATTATTTCCCCAATTGCATTTAAAAGTTCACGTTCTTCAAAGTACCCTTCTCTTAAATCACCTAAATCAACCATAACTACTACATCATGAGTTTTATTTTTTAGCTTAGCTTCTTCATTAAGTTTATATATAGTTTTTAGTTCTGAGTTAAAACTTATATCACTATATCTTACAACATCTTCTACCTCGCTTATCATAGGTATTCGAATTAATATTTTAGGTATTTCTATATTTCTTAATCTCTTTAAGTTTTGAATTCTTGAATCTGCTATGTAATCTATAACCCCTTTGTTAACTATCTCCTCTACAACTTCTTCAATTGCACAGTACACCTTAGTAACCATGGCAACAGTCATGTTGTTTTTTTTACATATATCACTAACTATACTAGCATTATGTACAAGTTTTTCTATATCTATCTCTAATCTTGGATACATACCTATGCCCCCTTTATCCTGTTTAATATATAAATTTATATCTTTAAATAAATATATAAAAAAGAACTGTAATAACCCCTATTATTACAGTCTTTTATATATTATACCATTAAATTGCATATACTCTAACAGTTGTATATTTTTTTACAATTTAGGATTATTATTATCCATAGTTATATTTAATAGCTTACTTTATATTAATTATATTATTAGGATTTATAGTTTTATTTTAAATATAAAGTAACTCATTGTGCTAGTTAATTTATATTTAGTTTATTCTGATGTAGTGAATTGACTTATTAATTTAGTAAAATATTTTGCCATCATTTATTATTATTATCTTATCTGCAGTTTCTGCTATTTCATCATTATGAGTTATCATAACTAACGTTTGGTTAAATTCTTTAACACACACTTTTAAAATATCCATTACCTCTCTTGTAGTTTTCGAGTCTAAATTTCCAGTAGGTTCATCCGCAAATATTATAGAAGGTTTGTTCGCAAGTGCTCTAGCTATTGCTACTCTTTGTTGTTGGCCTCCCGAAAGTTCATTTGGAAATTTATTGACTTGACTTGAAATACCTAGCTTCTTAATTAAAGTATTTATGTAATCTTTGTCTTCTTTTTTTCCATCTACAGATACCGGAAGAATTATGTTGTCATAAACGTTTATAACTGGTATTAGATTATAACTTTGAAATATAAATCCAAATTCTTCTCTTCTTATCTTTGATAGTTTATCATCATTCATAGTATAAATATCTATATCATCAAGATACACATTTCCTGATGTTGGTTTATCAAGACCCGCCATACAGTGCAGTAATGTACTTTTACCTGAACCGCTTGGACCTATTATAGCTGTAAATTTATTAGGTTCTATTTCCAAATCTATGCCATTCAATGCATATACTTTATTATCTTCTTTTCCATATATCTTTTCTATATTTTTTATAATTAATTTTTTCATAACTCTCTGCTCCCTCATTGTTACTTTATACTCTTTTTAAATTTAATCATTTTCTGAAATTCCTTCTGTTATTGATATTCCTTCTATCTTATCTTTAGATACATAGACTGAAACGAATCCTATAATTATAAATATTGTAAATAATATAATTATTTGGTTCCAAGGAACATTAAATTCTATAGTTCTTACAAAGCTTCCTTCCATAAGACTTTTATTAGCATTTGAAATTCCTATATAATGATATACAGTTGCAATTATAGCACCTATTGTAGATGCAACAATTCCATAAAATTGACTTTCTATTATCAAAGTTTTTTTAATATCCTTAAGACTCATCCCTAACGCCCTTAGTGTTGATATCTCTTTTTTCCTTGCAATAATATTACTTCTCATAATAAAAATACTATTGACAGAAAGTATAAGTAAAATTAAGCATTGATATATTACATTAAGTCTATCTTCTGAACTTTGTTGTGCTCCAACAAGTTTCATATCTTCACCTTTACCAGCTATCGAAGAAAATGCATAATCTTTTGTCAGTTTCTCTAATCTTTTTTCAACTAAATCTGCCTCACCTTTTTCAGTCATTACATAAATCTTATTATAATCCTTTTGATTCGTTAATTCTCTATAATCATCTTCTCTAAATATTACTTGTGCTCCATTTGCATCAACATTTCCATCTTGAGATGCTGCATAAACTTCTTTCATAATAGCACTAACCTCTACTTCAAAAGTTTCATACTTTTTAATACCCTCTTTATATACAGGTAGTTTTACATCTATAATGTCCCCAATATTTACATCGTCAATAACCTCTGCTTCAAACGAATGAGTAACTTGTGAATTGGTGTTATTTACTAATATAACCTTTTTATACTGTCCAACTTTAGCATCTATCAAATTTTTCCCTTCTTGAATAAATGAACCTCTAATTTTTAACATATCATCGCTATAACCTCTTATAAGAAGTGGATACTCATTATTATGTTTATCTTTATACAGGTCAGTATTTCTATTTAATTCTTCTTGATAAGCTTTAGATATTTTATCTTTAGAAAGTAAGATATGTCCGTCAGGATTATAAAAGTTTGGTTCTACACTTTGCACTCCTTCTATATTTTTTATATCTTCTATCATATCATTATCAACTTTATAAAATAAATTTTCTGACCCATTATAACTACCACTCACAGTTTTATCTACGCTTCCATATGACATTCCCCAGATACCACCAGTTATACCTTCCTCTATGTTGGTTTTCAATGTGTCTTTTAATGCAAAGCTACATATAAACATTGTTCCAACCATTGTAATTGCAAGAATTGTTATAATAGTTCTAGTTTTATTTCTCCATATATTCCTAATCGCAATACTTCTAATTATGTTCTTTTGTCTTATAGTTGTATTATTATTCTTTTTCTTTGATTTTTCTTATACTTTTCACTAGCCTTTATTGAATCAACTATAGACATCTTTATAGATTTTCTAACTACTATAAAACTGCTTATAGCTACTGATACTACTGAAACTATAAAAGAGTAGGCTATACTCAGACCTTGTATAGTTAATCTAGAACTATGATCATATACTAATCTTACTCCAATATATGACACAATCATCCCAAATAATATACCTATCACCGTCCCTAAAACTATATAAATAAGACTTAACTGTACAAACATAGTCTTTATTTTCTTCCTTGACATACCAATCGATCTCATAAGTCCTATTTGAATTGTCATATCTTTAAGAATAATATTAAAAATATTATATATTACAAGACTAGATACAATAACTAAAAGAATTATTTTCTTGATATTTTCTATATTATTTTAGATATATCTTTGAAAAAATTAGCTGCACTAACTTCGGCATTTTCATAAAAATATCCATCATTAAGACTAAGATTTAATTTCTTTTCCATCCTATTTAAAAAATTAGATGTATTTTTTCAGACTTAAGAAATATCGTTCCTTTGTATGTATCTTTAGTTTTTATAGGTAACTTAGCTTCTTTATATACAAAAGCTTGAGTCTTAACGCCACTTACTGATCTAGATAGAGAACTGTAATATCTATCTGGTTTTTCAATTAATCCAACAATTTTAAATGTTTTGTTTTTACTATCTATCTTGTTTATTCCATTGACATCAACATAATTATTCATTAACAACATATCGATATTCTTATTTAATGGGTTACTTATTCCCATTTGTTCTGCAGCTTCTTTTTCTATAACTATTTCCCCATCTTTTCTTGGTTCTCTTCCTACTATCTTATAATTAAGTGAATTTATAAAATTTTCATCATAAGAATTTAAATCTAACTTAACCCCATTTTCTTTATTGGCTATTTCACAAAAATATTTAACTTTACTTGCCTTTTTCACCTCATTGTCGTTTTCTAATTGTTTGACTTTATCTATGTTAAGTCTTTCAAACCATACTTGATAATCACCATGTAAATCTTTTGCTTCTTGTATTTGAGAGTCATATCCCGAATCTCTAATTACATTCATAGAGAAAATGAGCATAACTGCAAGTGCAATGCTTGATAATAGTGCTATAGTTTTTCCTTTCTGTTTTTTCATATAAGATATTGCTAATTTAAATGTAATCAAATTTTCACCCCTTCTTTCTTGTATTAAATACTTTCATAAAAAATTCGCTTCGCTCATGTCGCTCAAATTTCATGTCGTCAACGTCCACTCGGTAAACTCGTGTCACGTTACTCAAACGACTCCGTCCGTTGCTCAAAATGTCATTTTTTACTTTCACCAAAATATTTGTATCACTATGTTACATAAGTTATACACAAATATTCGTTAATCATAAATTTCTTAAGCGTAAAAAATGTTACCTTCTTTATAATCAAAGGTAACATTTTTAAAATTCGTATTCAATATAAGTCCGACAAGTGGTATTTTTTTACCGACAACTATCATGTTAATCGAATATGTTTATTAAATTTTTAATCGAACGGGATATGAATACTAGTTATAAATTTAAACTCATTATTCTTAATTTTTAATTCTCCATTATACTTTTTTATTGAAGATTTTATACTATCCAAACCTATTCCATGAAGAAATTTATCTTTTTTAGAAGTTAAAATCTTATTGTTTTTAATTATTACTTTATTTGTTTTGCTGTTTTCACATCTTACTACATAATAGCTCTTTATAAAAGTGCCTTTTATAGTTATATATTTTTCTATATTATTATCATCAATTTTATTACATGCTTCTATTGCGTTATCGATCAAATTTGAAAATATACTACTTATGTCAATCATATCTATGAATTCACATTTACTAAAATCTATGCCTACATTAAAATCTATATTATTTTTTATACAGTCTTTACTTTTTTCATATAATATAATATCTAATAAAGCATTTCCTGTATTATAAATATTTTTATTATTTTTCACTTCATCTTCGATATTGTTAATATATTCATTTACGTCTTCACTACTATTTTTTAGTGATCTTATGTTTTCCATATGATTATTCATATCATGATATACTTGTTTCATTTTTCTTGTGATTCCTTAACCATTAAATAATATTTATATTGCATATCTAATTTTTCGTTTACAATTGCTCTTTTTGCTTTTTCTTTTTCTGATTTTATAGAGTTAATAAATATAGATATCAATATTATATTTATTATGAATAAAATATAAGGGAATGTACTTTGCATAAAACCTGAAATTACAATAGTATCTAAAAGATGAGTATATTCTATATTATTCTTTACTACTATTGAATATAAATCCCCTATTTTTTCATCTGATATATTTAAAAATAAAATTATAACTACATTAACTGGTATTGTTAAAATAATACATATATAATACTTTTTATCATTATATATCTTTTGTAGTCTATCAAAAAAAATAGATGCCTGTAAAAATAATAATAAAGTTTATTGCAATATCTAATATTATCATGTGAATAGCTTCATACTTAAGTGAGCACTGTAAAATCCAATATATACTACACTCTATAAAAATATAAAATAGACTATACATAAGAGAGTTAATAATAGATTCTTTCATATCAATTTTATAAGTAATTTTACATATCAATGATAAAATTGATATTATTACTATTAAAATCTGTAATACAACAACTCCAAAAGGCATACCATCTTTAATTAAAGCCATTAAAAATATTAAAAATTAATATAAAGCGAATATTATTTTTGATGTTATAGGCATAACCTCTTTTATTCATCAACATAAAAAATAAAACTATAAATATAACCATATTTATCCTAGCTAGAACATAATAAAAATCTAACATAAGATCTCCTCTATCAACTCAAAAAATTTCTCTTTAGTTTCCTTAAATCTATATCTACTTACAGGTACTTCTTCACTATCTTCAAGTATGGCAACATATTGTTTTATAGATTTTACGTAATCTAAATTAACTAAAAAACTCTTGTGGCATCTAAAAAATCTACTACAATCTATATCCTTCTCAAAATTGCTCATGGTTCCCTTTGTTTTATAAGTTTTGGTTAATGTATGTATAGTTATATTTTCTTTTTGAACTTCTATATAAGTTATTTCATTTATATCTAATTTAATTTGATTGCCATGTTCCTTTACTATAATATATTTATTTTTTATCTCTACTTCTTTAATACAGTTTATTATATTATTTTTTAAGTTTTCATATTTTACTGGCTTTACTAAATACCTATAAGCTCTTACCTCATATCCTTCTAGTGCATATTCGATTAAAGATGTAATAAATATAATTTCCACCTTATTGTCTAAAATCCTAATTTTTCTAGCTGTATCCATCCCATTAATTTCATCTAATTGTATATCTAGTAAAACTATATCAAAATCTTTAGAGTAACTTTCAAGTAGTTCTTCTCCTGAACTAAATATATCTAATTTATATTGTAATGAAAGACTTTTAAACGCTTCATTAATATACCCTTCTAGTAACTCTTGTTGATCCTTTTCATCTTCACAAATTGCTATCCTAATCATAATACCCCCTTATGTCTTATAGAAGATTTCAACTTATCTATATACGTACACTTTAGGATAACATTTTTAAATCATTTTTATCAATACTCAAGTATAAGTAGTGTTAATTAATCGTAAAAAACCATACTGAATAAAATTCAGTATGGTTTTTAATTCTATATAAGTAAATCTAAAGTTTTATATACTACAGTATCCTATAACTTCATAGTCTTCAGGTATATTATAATCTTTATCTATTTTATCTAAATTCCATTTTAAATCAAATAAAGTTGTATCTATTATTAACCCGAAATATAACATAGCTATTCCAGCATCTATACCTATCTCGTAATTGCTAGTAAAATCATCTTTTTTAACTGCTAGTATAATTTTTCCTCCATCTATTATAAATCTCCATGGTTGTCTATTAAGAGTTGATGGTGCCATTCTAGCGTAACTAAATGCATCAAGAAGACCTCTTTCTTCTAGCTCATCTATACTTGTATTTATTCCCCATTTATCCATATATACAATTTTTTCTACTCCTAATCTTTCTGATCCACTCTTATTTTTAATGTTTTTATCAATTCCATAACCTAACGCTATAATCGCAGTTACCTCTTTATTTGATGAAATATTTAATTTTTCTTTTATAATATCACTATCATTAAAAGTTACCCAACATGAGTCAATATCTAAATCCCTAGCTTTTAAGATTAATTTTTCTCCTATATATCCGCTATTTTCAATGTATCCCTGTTTAACATCTGATAATATAACAGCGTAACTAGGAGCTTTTATCATATGTCCATTATATCCAGCTACATTTTTTAATTTTTCATAAGTTTCCTCGTTGTCAAATATTTTTAACTCTATATTCAATTCGGGTAATAATTTTTTAGACTTTTTTATGTAGCTTTCTATTTCATTAAAACATTCTGATTCTATAGCTTTCTCTTTAAAATCTCTTACTGACTTCCCATCTAATATAAGTTTTTTATAATTCATAAATAATCCCCCTTTAAATTAATTTTTATAAGTATACCCATACTATGGCTATTGTAATTATTTTTTATTTAATTAACTTTAAATTTTAGGTATATTATTTTTACTTTTTTCTAAAATAAAGTTAACATATAAAAAGACCATGAAGAGTCCTGATTCAACATGGTCTAAATATTATTAAAATTAACTTATAGGATATATAATCTCTTTAAAATTTTCCCAATTAGATGAGTTTTTATATAAATCTACACTTTCACTTGGAACATATATCTTGCTAAATTGAAAATAAGACGATGCTAATATTGGTGGATTTGGTGAGTATATATATAATACTATTCCTCTTGGTAATGAACTTCTTCCAATATATTGAATATTGTTTCCCAAAACTACTTCACTTATATCCATACAGTTACAAACCTTTATACTATTGTCAATATCAATATACATCAAATCACGATAAAACGCACATTCTTCTAATATTTCTATAGAATTAAGATTTAGTTTTCCAACCAAGTTACAATAATAAAATGAATACTTCCCTATTTTTTTTACACTTTCTAAATTAATTTTTTCAAGTTTTGTACAACATGCTAGTGCATATTCATCTATTTCTTCTAAATTTGTATCTAGCTTTATATTTTTAAGATTCTCTCCTCCTATAAACGAACCTAACCCTAATTTTTTAACAGTTGCTGGTACTTCATATTCTTCCGATTCTCTTACTTGAGGGTATCTTATTAATTCAGTTTTATCTATATTAAACAAAACACCGTCATCAGATTTTAAACTATGACTTCCCTCTTCTACATATATGTTTTTGATTGTTTTGTCTTGACCTAATGCATATGGTCCTATCGTATCTATATCGTTAGGTATTGTTATATCTTCCTTACTATCTATCCATTGTATTAGAGTGTTACCTACTCTCGCTATCCCATCTTTAATTATGTTTTGAGAGAAAAATTCATTATTGTAATATCTCCACTGATAAGAATTTTTATATTCTTCAACAACTTCATCAGGAACATAAATTTTTGTACTTTTGATATTTGTAGATATATATGGATCATCCATAAAAACATAGGTACTATTTTAGAATTAATATATAGAACCCTTAGATTTTTGCATTTAAAAAATGGTTGTTTTCCTGATATTAATCTTACATTATCATCAATAGTATATATATCTTCTTCCTTATCTAAAGGATATGCCTCTAAAGCTCTATTATAATAACTGTACAATACATCTCCCTTACTTGTATAAAAATAGTTTTTAGAATCCACAATAAATTTTTTAATTCCATTTGCCATGCTAAAAGCATTGTATCCAATATTTTTAACATTTTCCCCAATATTAAAACAAGGTACTTCTATACATCCAAATGCATAATTACATATATTAATCAAAGTCTTAGGAGCGTTAAATTCCTTTAGTTTAATATTTCCAAAAAACGCATATTCACCTATATAAACTAATTTGCTATTTTTACTAAAAATTACTTTTTCTAAGGATGATAAACTCAAACATGGTGTGATACTTGGTGGACCTAAACTTACCACGTTGTTTGTAAATGAATATTTACCTATTATTTCTACACTATCAGGTATTTCAATTTCTTTAATATTGTAACAATTTGAAAAGCTACTGTTTCCTATAATCACAAGTTTTTGTGGTAATTTTAAATTTTTAATCTGGTAGCAACGATAGAATGCACTTTCACCTATTATACTTATCGGCATTCTATTGTAATGTGATGGTAGTACTAAATTTTGAGGAATCGTGTTTTTATTTTTTGCATATATAGTGTAACTTTTTTTATCACTATTTAATTCAAAACTGAAAAACCCTAAACTTGTAGGCATATAATCTGGAGTTAATAAAATGTTTATATTTTTATTAATACATTTGAAATATGATTTCCATTCACATATATTTATTTTAGATAAATATATATTTAAGTTTTTGGAATTACTGTGAAAACTATCATTTATTGGTTTCAAATGTTGGGATGTAGTAATGTATATTTTTTGCAAATTTATACAGCAATCAAAAACATTTTCCTCAATATTTATTACACTTTTTGGTATTATGATACTTTCTAATGATTTACAATTTTTGAATGCATGACAACCAATATGCTTTAGAGTGCTACCTTCTTCAAATAAAACTATAGATAAGTTAATGCAACCCTTAAATGCCCCTCTATTGATTGATTTTATAGTATTTGATGTTAATACTGAAACTAAGTTTTCACAATTACAAAATCCTTCTGACTCAATATGTGTAACCGGTAGTCCTTTATATTCTTTTGGTATTACAATATATGGAGGTAGATTGTAAGGTTCTTTTGCTGAAATACTATAAGAATTTTCATTACAAATAAGTCTAAAATTAAAGTGCTCAGTATCTGTTTCTTCATGGTTTTGCCTACTGATTTCTCTATAATTAAAAGGCTCCATAATTTTTGAATTTTTACTTATTTCACTGTCACTGTTAAGTTCTATTTCAATATATATATTATTATCATCCATATTATTTCTCCTATAACATATTTAAGCAATTCTGCTTATATTATTATATGTTGAATATTCTATTTTAGGTCACTTTGCAATTGATATTCTATATATTATACCCCTACTTTTAAATTTATCTTATTTACTAAAACATCATATCCTGTATATGCAAGTGCTAAAGTACCTATAAGTAGTCTTTCATGTGCAAAAGGTGTTGTAGTAGCATCTGCCATGTTTACACTATGCCCCGTTACACTACAATTAGATATTCCTATGTAAGGGTGTATTGTAGGTGTTTTATGACTTACATTTCCTATATCACTTGAACCTGTATCTTTTGCTTCATAAATATCTTTTATACCAAGCGCTCTTAAGTTTTTGCTAAAAGCCTCTGACAAACTCTTATTAGTTTTTAAATTATCATTAGGTAATTCATATCTTGTGATCTCCAGTTTTGAACCCGTCATAAGTGCAGCTCCTTTTGCAATATTTTTTACTTTTACTAATACATCATCTAGTATCTCTTTTTTAGATGCTCTAAAGTAAAATTGAGCTATAGCTTTATCTGGAACAATATTTGCAGCTACGCCTCCATTAGTTATAATTCCATGTATTCTAACATCTGGAGTGACATGTTGTCGTAAAGCATCAATTCCATTGAATAACTGAATAACACTATTTAAAGCATTTATTCCATCTTGTGGACAAGAAGCCGCATGTGCAGTTTTTCCTGTGTAAGTAAATTGTAATGGATAAAGTGCCATAGATGTACCACTTTCTATAGTTTTATCTGATGGATGGACCATCATTGCAACATCTAGTTCATCAAATACTCCCTGTTCTGCAAAAACAACTTTAGCTCCATTAGTTTCTTCAGCAGGCGTTCCATAAACTATAATCTTACCTCCAATATCATCTAAAACTTTACTTAGAATAACACCAGCACCTGCTGACATTGCTCCTATCATGTTATGTCCACACCCATGCCCTATTTCTGGCAATGCATCATATTCACATAAATATCCTATAGTTGGACCTTCTTTTTTACTATCATAAGTTGCTCTAAATGCAGTTTTTATACCTAAAAATTCTGTTTCTATTTCAAAGTCATGCTCTTGTAAAAAGAAGTTAATTTTTCTACAGCCTTGTACTCTTCATTCCCAAGTTCTGGATTGTGATATATAAAATCACTAATTTCACATAATTCTTTATGTATTTCTTTTCCCTTTTCAAATAATATAGACTTCATATCTTACCTCCTGTTTAATTTTACATTTAATAAAATAAAAAACCTCTTAGCAATATGCTAAGAGGCGAATTTACGCGGTACCACTCTTATTGGTAAATTTATTAATATTAAAAATGATAACAATCTTGATAATAAAAAAAGCCCCTTGGAATAAAATCCAAGAGGCGAACTATCTCCGCGTTACCACTCTTATTGGTAATAAACTTACCCACTCAATCTCTTAAGGCGAGCAACCTACTGCAATACTTAGTTTCCTGCAGTCTTCTCCAAAGTTCTTTTCACATAAACATCAATGTTTAGCTTCCACCATCCTAAACTCTCTATAAAATTAATTCATGCTACTCTCTTTTTCATCGAATTTTCATAGTTTTCATTTATTTTATAATATTATATTTATAATGTCAATGTTTTACTAACTATCAAGCTTATTATATTCCAAAATCTTTTTTAGTTTAAACATAAATAAAAAACACACTAATTCCGAAAGTTAATGACTTTAATAAGTTACATCTATAGTTGTGTTTTCTTTTGATAATTTCTTTGATAAAATTATAAAATAAATTACACATAATATAATTTGTACAGCTGTAGACATTGGTGTAGCAAGGCCTACTCTAAATAATGATACAGGTATGATTTTGCTCATAAGATATGCTACAGGTATCCTTACTCCAAAAGCACCTATTATTCCTTGTATCATTACAAATGTTGTTTTTCCACATCCATTGAAATAACCTACCATACTAAACATAATTGCAGTTAAAAGACAATCGATTCCATACGCTTTCATATATTCCCATGCTGCTAAAACTACATCTTTATCCTTAGAGAACATGCCTGCAAGTATATTTCCATGGAAAAATGTAGTATAAAACATTATAATACCACAACACAATGAAGCTGAAATAGCATAAATAAGAACTTTCCTTGACCTATCGTATTTTTTAGCTCCATAGTTTTGTGCAACAAATGCAGATACAGCTTGAGAAAAAGCTGATGGTATTAGCATTATAAATCCAACAAGTTTTTCTGCAACACCAATTCCTGCTGATGGAATAACTCCCATTGAATTTCCTATTATCATAATTACAAGAAAAGACATATGTACAAGTCCATCTTGTAATGCTATTGGGGTTCCATATTTGATTATCTTTGAAGTTAAATTTTTATGAAACTTTATACTGTTCTTAGAAAACTCAAAAGGAAGTCCTCTTTTTTTAATAATAACTACCGATAATATAACACTAATTGCCTGAGCCATTATAGTAGCCAACGCAGCACCCATAACGGCCATTTTAAATATTCCAACAAATATTAAATCTCCTATAATATTTGTCACACATGCAATTCCTACTGTGATAAGTGGAGTTTTTGAATCACCTAACCCCCTAAATACTCCTCCTATAATATTGTACGCAATTATAAAAACAGATCCTGAGGCACAAATTTTTATATATACCGTGGTACTATCAAAGGCCTCTTTTGGGGTATGCATAAAAGTTGAAATAGGTGAAGCAAAAGTAACAGTTAAAATAGTTATAACTATCGCTATGATAGCAAAGATTGAAATACCACTTCCTACAACATCTCCAGCTTCTTTTGATTTACCTTCTCCAAGCTTTTGCCCTATAAGTATTGTGATACCCATAGTTAATCCTGTAATTATTACAGTTATAGTCATCATTACTTGACTGCCAGTTGAAACTGCTGATACATCTGCTGCATTTCCAAATTGACCTACTATAAGCAAATCAACCGCTCCATACATAGTTTGCAAAAATAATGCAATCAGTATAGGTATAGTAAATTTTAATAAAGGAGAAAATATTTTTCCCTCTGTAAAATTAGATATTTTTGACATATATCATCCTCCTATTTTTATGTTTTGTGCAAAACAATATTCATCTAAATATAAACGTTATTGGAAATCCAAATGGTTATTCTATACTATTTCTTATTTTATTAAGTACATTTTGAAATACTTTCAATTCTTCTTCCGTTATGTTTTCTGATAACTTATTTTCTATTAAATCAATTGCATCAGATATTTTTTCATAAATCTTTATAGACTTTTCTGTTAAAACTATTTTTTTTAATCGTCCATCTTCCTTAACAGGCACCCTTTCTATTAAACTACTTTTTCCATATTGTTTAACATTAAACTAATTGATGAACGTTTTAAATCAAATACACTCTCCAAGTCCTTTTGAAATACGTCCTTATCCTTACCTTCATTACATATAAAATCTATTACATAAGCCTGTGATATGGTTAAATTATCATCAATTGCACTGATTACAGACGCATCCATCTTTCTTGAAATTATGTGATTAATTTTACTAATATCAAGACCTAACTTAAGCTTTTCTTTATTTATCATATAAACACCTCAACATAAATTTGTTTAGTACAAAACAATATTAACTATTCTTACTCTTTGTGTCAATAAAATATTATAAATTTTTTATGAAATAAAAAAGACAGATTTCTCTGCCTTTTATTTATATAATTATTTTCAAATTAAAAATATCCTTTTTCAATACCTTCTTTATATTGTTTTTCTCGATACTCCCTATTATAAGCTTTATCTTTAAATTCATTAACTTTACTGATATCAAAGAAACTTTCCTTAAGCTCTCTTCCTCCTGTGATTGTTATAATAAAACAACTTTCAACTTCATTGGAATCGGATAACTCTACATAATAATGCTTAAGTTCATCTTTAATAGCGCTCATATACTCGCTTACTCTTGGAATATAATATTTAAAATTGTGATTGTCTAAAAATTCTACAAGTTCCTCTCTGGTATTAAAGCTATAGTTCTTCATATGTATCTCCTTTTAAAATTATGTTTATATATTTATTATCTCTTATTTTTTATAATTATTAATAATTACACATTTAATAATTATCTATGTATATATTTTATCTCTATTAACATTTTATACAAAATTTCATGATATACTTAAATATGTGGAAATTATTGTAAAATCAATAAAAAAGTTTCCAAGTTTAAAAAGGATGGTGATGGGAATTGATTTTAAAAGATAAGAAATACAAGTATCTTTTTGAACTTATAATTTTAGCATTAGGATGTTTTATAATGTCTGTTGGACTTAATATGTTCTTAGAGCCATATATGATAGCGTCAGGTGGACTTACAGGTCTTGCAATAGTCCTTAAAAGTATTTTTAATACTCCTTTATGGCTTATAAACTTAGTTTTCAACATCCCTTTGTTTATATTTGGAGTTAAGATTCTTGGTAAGAAAGATGCTATAAAGACTTTGATAGGAATTTTATTACTTACATTTTTCTTGAAAGTCACAGAACCTCTAACTTCAGCTTTTCAAACTAATGATATATTGTTATCATCAATTGCAGGTGGTATAGTTGTTGGGATAAGTCTTGGAATGTTGTTTAGAATAGATGCATCTACTGGTGGAACAGAACTTGCTTGCCTTATTTTAAATAAGGTTTTTCCATTTATATCTATTTCTGTTTTCATGTTTATAATAGATGGCTTAGTAATAGCTTTAGCAGGACTTGTTTCTAAAAATATTCAAATAGCTCTATATGCTATAATATCTTTATATATTTCAGTCAAAATTTGTGACACTATTGTTGAGGGATTTGATTTTTCTAAATCTTTTATAATTATAACTGATAATCCCGATGAGATTTCTGATTCAATTATGAAAAACCTAGAAAGAGGAGTTACTTTTTTAGAAGGCCGTGGAGGATATTCAAAGCAAAAGAAAGATGTTTTATTAGTCGTAGTTTCTCGACGTGAAGAAGTTATTTTGAGAAAACTTGTTAATGAAATTGATCCTTTAGCATTTGTTATAATAAATAATGCTTATGAAGTACTTGGAGAAGGTTTTACTAGAAAAGTTTAGTATAAAATACTAAAGCCATGAAGATATTAATCTTCATGGCTTTTTATTAATCTTTTTGTGTTTTTAAAGCTTCACTTAAAGCTATTTTTCAATTTTTCTGGAACATATAGATTTCGATATCTCAAAGGTAAGAGCTATTATAACAAAACCTATAAGTATATAAGGTAAGTTAATTTTAGCCTCTAGAGCTATGTCAAGTTCCTCAAATATTTTAAAGATTAAATTTATTATGATATACCCAATAGGTACTCCTATAATATATCCAATTATTACATAAATCCTTGACCCATTTAACATCATTGAGTTTATTTCTTTTTCTTATACCCAAAGACCTTCATAAGGGCTATATGATTTTTATTTTCTTCTATACTTGTAGACGCTATTATATATACTATAATTATTCCTATAATAAAAGCTACAACCGCTATTCCATATATAAATGCTTCCATTAAATCCATATAATCTGCTAGCATATCTTTCATGTTACTAGGAGTGTTTACCATATACACTGAATCTTTATCTAATTTAATAGGCGTTTTTGAAATAATTGCACTATGCTCGCCTTTTTTAAGTCCCATCATTTTATTGAAGTTGTCTATTGAAGTAAATACATAGTCTCCTGTATTTGTTTTAGCTATATCAGTAATTTTTATAGAATACTTTTTGTCATCAAGTATATTTATAAAAGATAGTTTATCACCAATATCTAATTTATATTTTTTTGCCATTTTAGAAGAAATAATAAATTTATTATCATTAATATTTATTTCTTTTCCATGTTTATCTTTTAAACTTACCATTTGTGAGTTTTTGCTTACTCCCAATAACTCAAATTTATCTTTTAGAGTACTATCGATTGCAAATCTAATTCCCGATATCTCCTCTGAACCTACAGGAGGTTTATCTGTTGTAGGCTGTTTTAATATATATTCATAGTTGTAGCTAAATACATCATTACTATCTTGGTTAATTGCATAGTCCATTGAACATTTAGCAATAAATCCATACATCAAAAATACCGTAGCTATAGCAACTCCAGTTACCAAAAATACCAATCTAGGTATTGAACGTAATTGTTCTCTTATAGCAAATTTTGTCTTAAATTTGAATTTACTTAAGTTGATTTTTCTTTCAATTTTATTTACTTTTTTGCTCTTAATTTCATTGTTCATTAATAAAACTGGTGATGATTTCAATATCTTATTAATAGATATGTAACTTCCTACAACAGTAAACAATCCGCATAAAATTATTCCTAATATGAAATATATAGGGCTATACGATAATTTTTCAACTGGTATTGGGAAAAATTCAAGAAATAAGTCAAATATATATTTTTGTACTATAAGTCCAATTGTGCCTCCAATCACCCCACCAGTTAACGAAAGTATTATAGGGTAGTTTAGATAATGCCTCATTATTTCTTTTTTTCTATACCCCAGTGCATATAATGTACCAATCCCTGCCATTTCATTTTTTATCATTCTTCCTAAAACAATGCTTATTAATACAACTGTTATAAGTAATATTATTGTAGGTAATACTATTGAGTATGTGCTTATGGCAATAACTTCTATATCTAATACTGATATCTTTAAGTTATTTTTAGCATATACCCAGTCAATTATATTTACTCCATTTTCATTCAAGTAAGTTTTTAAGTTTTTGGATATGTCATATATATTTTGATTTTCATTGTTGTATTTTACTGAATATAAATATGTACCATTTTTAATATCCTTTTCATTTATTATACCTATACCAAATTCATTTGGATTATTTATAAAGTCTCCTTCTTTTTCAAGTATATAAGCATAATTTGGTATAGCAATAAATCCTGAAATTTTATAAGAAGAATCTCCTATACGATAATTATCTCCAATATTTAGTTTATTTGATTTAGCAAATTGAGGATCTAATGCTATTTCTCCAGCTCTTGGCATAGAACCTTCTAAAACGGAAGTAATATTTACTTTTTCATTTGGAGTAAACAACCTTAATGTTTTCCCACCATCTTCATATTCTTTTACAATCGCTTCATCCATTTTTAAATTGAACTTACTTTCTATTTTGCCTATATCATTAATTTTATTTAAAGTATAAAATTCTAAATCTTCTTGAACATTTTTTCTTACATATTCATCTTTATTATATCTTAAGTTTTGAGCTGTAAGGTTCAATGAAACAAATAAAAAAACCGATAGTATTAACATATACAGCATACCTAAGTATTTTCCCATATTTTCTTTCATTACGCGTAATATGCTTTTATTTAGCTTCATTACCACTGAACCTCCCTCGCATCAGCCGGGTTGTTGTTAGTAATAGAATCCGTAACCTCACCACTTCTAAATTTATATATTTTATTTGCCATAGCACTTATTGAAGCGTTGTGTGTGATTATTAAAATTGTAGTATTGAATTTTCTATTTATATCTTGTATAAGAGAAAGTACATCTATTGCAGACTTATAATCTAGTGCACCTGTTAGTTCATCACAAAATAATATTGCTGGATTTTTTATTACTGCTCTAGCAATTGCAACACGTTGTTGCTCCCCACCAGATAGTTCTTTTGGAAATCTATTTTTTTTATTCATTAATCCTACTGCTTCTAATACTTCATTGATATCAAGAGGTGATTTACTTATGTTTTCTATTATCTCTATATTTTCTAATACTGTTAAATGAGGCATTAAATTGTATGATTGAAATATAAATCCTGTTTTTTCACGTCTATATTCTACTAGTTCATCATCTGATAGTTTAGTAATATCAACTCCATCTACAATTACCTTACCGCTATCTGATTTATCTAACCCTCCAAGAATATTCATTAAAGTAGATTTTCCACTTCCTGATGGACCTAATATTACACCTATATCTCCTTTTTCAATTGATATATTTGTATTTTTTAATGCTATAGTTTCGATATCCTCTGTTTTGTATGACTTGCATAAGTTACTAGTTTTAATAAACATTAGTTTTCTCCCTTATAGTATAATTTTTTATAAAAATTTATATAGTCTTCCACTTCTTCAAATAATCTTTTTAAATCCTCTTCATAGTTTTCATATGATAATTTATCCATCCATTTCATTGATAGTCCATCAAATGTAAGTTCAATGGACTTTACTGCCATATCAATATCTAAATCATCTTTAAATTTTGTCTTATCATAATCTCCTATAAAGTTTAATACTATTTCGTTTCTATTTTTAAGCATATCTTCTATCCATTTTTGTGATACTGGTGACTCATCTGTGTACAATGTTTGAAAAAACTTAAAAATATATGGATTTTTCTTAAGTATTTCAAACTTAATATGCGCAGCCTGTTTATATATTTCAAAAAAATCAGTTTCATTATTTTCTTTTTGTTTAAATGCTTCATCTTTAATTATATCTATTTGATAATTGCAAATATATAAGTATAATCTTTCTTTATTTTTAAAGTATTGAAATATTGAACCTTTTGAAATCCCCGCTCTTAATACTATGTTATCTACTGTTGCACGCATATATCCTTTATTGGCAAACTCTTCTATGGCTGAATTTATTATCCTAAGTCTTTTTTCCTCACCTAGATTTTCAAATGTCTTATTCAATGTTATTCCTCCTTATTCCTCTGTATGACTAACTTGGTCATACTTATATATTATTGAATATGACTAAGTTAGTCAACTTTTATATAGATTAATAAAAATAAAATAAGGCTATAATCTTTTTAGATTATAGCCTTAATTTTTTTTATTTTTATATGTAACTAAGCATTAGATTTTTCTTTTATATTGTGAGTATTCCATGTAAATGATAAAAATACTATAGATAAGATTGCAGATGCTATTAGCATTATAAATCCTCCATCCCAATTAAACTTATCAACTACCATACCCATTGCTAGTTCAGCTAAAACTTGTCCTCCCATATAGCCAAATAAACCGGTAAACCCAGCCGCAGTTCCTGCTGCTTTTTTAGGTACAAGGTCTAGTGCACTTACCCCTATTAACATAACAGGTCCATAAATTAATGCTCCTATTGATGCTAATGCACAGTTTATAGCAAATGGACTTGTACTTTTCCAATATACTGCTGTGGCTATAGCCACCCCAATCATACATATAACTCCCATTGGAGCACGTCTACCATGGAATATATGATCACTAATCCATCCAACTATAATAGTTCCAGGTATAGCCGCATACTCAAACAATGCAAATGCTATAGAAGAGTCTTTTGGGTTAAAGTGTCTGACTTCTTGTAAATATGTAGGAACCCAACTTATAACCCCATATCTAACCAAATATACGAAAACGTTTGCAATAGCTATACACCATAAAAGCTTATTGTTTAATACATACTTAAATAAAATTTCTTTAGCAGTAAGCTCTTCTTCAGCATCTTTAACTTCAACCTCGTACTCTGGGTAATCATCTTTAAATTCTTCAATTGGTGGTAATCCAACAGATTGTGGAGTATCTCTTGCAAATATAATGTATACTAGTCCACCTACAATTGCTATTATTGCTGGTAAGTAAAAAATACCTTTCCATGTTCCAAATAGTGATACCCCAATTAATGCAATTGTAGCTATAAATCCTCCACCTACATTATGTGCAGTATTCCAAATTGACATTTTAACACCACGTTCACTATCTGAAAACCAGTGAGTCATTATTCTTCCACATGGAGGCCATCCCATTCCTTGAAACCATCCATTTAACAACATTAAAACAAACATAAAAGCAATATTAGTTGTGTTTGGTAAAAACAAGTTTACTATACCTGATAATATAAGCCCTATTGCCAAGAAATATCTTGGATTAGATCTATCAGATACATTTCCCATTACAAATTTACTAATACCATAAGATAATCCAAGTGCTGATGCAACAAATCCTATCTCAACTTTTGTAAACCCCTGTTCTAAAAGATATACTTTAGATAAAGCAAAGTTACTTCTTACAAAATAGTATATAAGGTATCCTACATAAATACTAATAAACATCTGGATACGATATTTTTTATAAGCTGAATCTATTTCTTTTTCTGGTAGCCTGCTTATGTATGGAGCTGGCTTTAAAAATTTTAACATTAAAAATCCCCCTTTTTACGTTAAAAAAGCCAAGCTAAGCCTATGTTAATATTGTTAAAATAGTAACATTTTAAGGCTTGTGCTTGACTCCTCTTCTCTAACGCACGTTATATATTGTAATTTTTTTAACTTTATGTCCTCAATATAAAAGGTATCACATGATGATTGGTTTTTCAACATTTTTTACAAATATACATATTAAATATTCATAATAAATTTATTTCGTTAAAATATAGCAAATTTAACATACCTAATTTATAATTAATGATAAAATATTAAAGTTATTAAGGAGGCTTTTATCTATGAAGCAACGACCAAAATCCATAGATTGTACACTTAGAAAATCGTTTTTACGTGTTCCTGAGGTTATTAGAGAATGTAGTGGTATAAATATTTTTGGAAAACGAATAAAGTCACTTGTTTTTCAACTGATTTGGCTATTATAAAAAATGTAAATGCAGACGCAGTAATAGCTGTATATCCATTTACTCCTCAGCCAATAATTACACAATCTATTATTATGGCTTCTGATATCCCTGTTTTCGCAGGAGTTGGTGGTGGTCTTACAAAAGGAATACGCTCAATAATGTTAGGCACTAACGCTGAATTACAAGGTGCCATTGGTGTCGTTGTTAATGCTCCTACAACAAACGGTGTAGTTAGAGCTTTATCTAATGCACTTGATATACCTGTTGTTGTTACGATTGTAAACGATGATACAAACATTCAGGAAAGAATAGATGCCGGAGCAACTATTTTTAATGTTTCAGCTTCTTCTGATACTCCTCGAATAGTTTCAAAAATTAGAGAATCTTATCCTGATTTTCCAATAATAGCTACAGGCGGTCCAACTAATGAAAGTATAAGAAAAACAATAGCCGCTGGGGCAAACGCAATCACTTGGACTCCACCTTCTGTTGCTGAATTATTTAAAGATGTTATGACTTCTTATAGGGAAAATGCAAATTCTCATTAGTGTATAATTTTCGTAATTTATCAATTTCAATCAAAATAATAAGAGGTACCCCAAGAATTGCATATGCATATCTACTGGATACCTCTTATTATTTTTAAATTAAAATGCACATTCTATAAAGTTTATATTTCTATATTCTACAGCCATTGGTACAAATCTAATATTACCAGATTGGCAAGCTATTCTAAACCCTTGAATGCTCCTACGGTCAGTTCTATCCACTATCATAAAGAAATTAGAAGGATTAAATCCTCTTCTCATTACTATTCTAACTATTGCCATCCTTCTACAATTACCTATAGTAAACTGCCCCCCCTCAGGTGATATAAAAGTCTCAGGTGATTGAACTGGATTAGGCATCATAAAATCTACTTCTGTATCTATTTCTGAATCACTATTATCATCATATTCATCGTAAATCTCGTAATTTTCAAAATTCATAGAAGGCTCAAGTAAACTAGCAACTTCTAAGTATTCATTTTTAATATCCACATCTGGTCGTACGTCTTGTAATTCTCTAAGATATACAGCCATAAACTTCCAATAATTATCCCAATATTCTTGCCAATAATTTTTTCCATTGTTGATTCTCCTTTTTATGATATAAATATTGTTCTATATATCATATGAAAATTTCAAACAATGGTTCTTATTTATGCAAATCAATTTATTTTTTAAAATTACATATCTGCTCTAGTTACTTTTCTTGGCCTACCTTTTATATTTTTAGTTTGTAGTGCTTTTAACACCATCTCGCCTTTGTTGTTTAATATTTCAACATAAGTAGATATATCAAGTACACTTATAACTCCAATGTCTTCTGCATTCATACCTTCTATACTACAAAGCGTACCTACTATATCAACAGGTCTCATCTTAGTTTTTTTACCAGCATTTATATGAAGCTTCATTATTTCTTGACTTAGATTTGCACCTTTGTCTTCTTTAACTTTTTGTCTTTGCTCTAACTTTTTGTCAAATTCAGGCTTTAAATCCATTACGACTCTTTTACTTGGTTTCATTTTCATTGTTAATTCCTTACCTGTATAAGAGTATATCTCAAACATACGTCTTTCATCAGATTTCATAACAAAAGTAATAGCTCTTCCCTCTTTACCTGCACGACCTGTTCTACCTATTCTATGAACATAGTTTTCTCTTAAAACAGGTACATCATAATTTATTACATGAGTGATATTATCTATATCTATACCTCTAGCCGCTACATCTGTTGCTATTAAGTATCTAAAATATCCTTTTTTAAAGTTATTCATTACTTTAATTCTCTCATCTTGTTCCATTCCTCCATGTATTTTATCACATGGATATTTAAGTTTTCTTAATTCATTGTATAAAGACTCTACCTTAACTTGTGTATTACAAAAAATAACACAGCTATCTGGATTTTCTATTGTTGTTACATCTTTTAATAAATTTAATTTTCCTGTTTCTTCTATGCTATATCCATCTTGTTGTATTCTATCAACAGTTAATGTTTTTGCTTCAATTTCTATTGTCACGTGATTTTTCATATATTTTTTTGATAATCTATTTATATCATCTGGCATAGTTGCTGAAAATAGCATAGTCACACGATTCTTAGGCAGTAATGAAATTATCTCTTCTACTTGTTCTAAAAATCCCATACTAAGCATCTCATCAGCTTCATCTAGTACAAGATACTTTATGTTATCAGTTATAAAGTTGCCTTCTTTGATATGGTCTATTGTTCTACCTGGAGTTCCTACTACTATATGAGTCTTTTGTTTTAACTCTTTTGCTTGTAATGAAAAAGATGATTTACCATAAAGTGCTGGCACTTTTATTCTTTTAAATCTTCCTATGTTAAATACATCTTCCTTAACTTGTATTGCAAGCTCTCTTGTCGGTGTAAGTATTAATGCTTGTGGTTTGTTTTCGTCCCAATCAACTAACTCACATAGTGGTATTGCAAATGTTGCTGTTTTGCCACTTCCTGTTTGTGATTTTACTAATACATCTTTATTTTCTAGTGCAACTGGTATTACTTCTTTCTGAACTTTTGTTGGTGTCTTATAATTTAGCATATTAAGTGATTTTAATATTTCATTACTTAGTTTGTAATCTTTAAAGTTTATATTTGTCATTTATGTGTTCTTCCTTTATGTCATTTTAGTATTTTTTATAGTATCATACTTCTATTTTTCTATATTCCTTATTTTTCTGTAATACTTAATATATCATAAAAATCATACTTCTCCTAATTATATATTTAACGCTTGATAAAATCTATTAAAAAATACATGCTTTATAAATAATTCTTAGATATATAATTCATAAATCAACCAAAATTCCAACATATTATAATTTATCCAACATTAAAACTGTTAGTTTTTTACAAATACAATAATCTCTAAAAGAATATGTAACTTATTTAGAATATAAATCATATTATGATTATAGACTAGCTTAATACTATAAAATTTATATAGCTAGTTTTTAATTGAAAATTTTTAGTTATGTTTAATCGCCTGGAGGTTAATTTAATTGAAAAAAAAGTTAATTGTTACTATAAATTTTAACACAATGGATTTATCAAAAAATAGATTAACAAAAGAATGGATAGATTATAGAATTGATTTATTTATAAAATACACTTATTTTAGTTTAGTTAATCAAACTTACCAAGACTTTTTAGCCTTAATATACTATGATATAAATAGTCAGGATTTGGTTTTAGATGCTCTGTCTAAATACCCTAAACTTGCTGACAATATTATATTTAGGCCTATGATTTCAACTATTGCTTTTGAACAAATATGCGAGGATGACTTTGTGAAAGAATCTATATTTGGATATGACTATTTATATTTAGTTCCTTTTGACTCTGATAATCTAATGCATCCTGAATATCTTCAAAAATAATAGATTTTGAAACTAAACCAGATACTCAATGTATAATAAATAGAAATGTTTATATTTATGATATATCAACTAATACTATGCTTTCCTTTACTACTCCTGATTATCATTGTGGTTTATATGCATTAATATATGATGTTAATTCATATATTAATGGACTTCGTTATAAATATGCAGATCATGGTTCAGTAGTTCATTTAACTCATGAGTATCTATTGCATGAATATGTTATGGTTTTAATACACGGAACAAATATTTTAAATTCATTATCTGCATATCAAGGAATTCCTAAAACACCTGAAGATTTAAAATCTAAAGCTTTAAAAGATTTTAACTTAATATAAAATAAAAAAGGAGGAACGATTCGTTCCTCCTTATCTTATAGCATATTTTTATAATCAGATAAAAACTTTTCTATTCCTATATCTGTTAATGGATGCTTTGCCATTTGCTTTAATACATTAAATGGTATAGTGGCTATATCAGAACCAGCCATAGCACATTCTGATACATGTATTGGGTTTCTTATACTTGCTGATATTATTTCAGTATTGATACTGTGTACCTCAAATATATTAGCTATATCACTTATAAGATCTACTCCTGTAACGCCTATATCGTCTAATCTTCCAACAAATGGGCTTACATAAGTAGCACCTGCTTTTGCTGCAAGTAATGCTTGTTGTGATGAAAATATTAAAGTAACGTTAGTTTTTATATTCTTTTCTGAAAGAATCTTAACTGCCTTTAATCCTTCTATACACATTGGAAGTTTTATGACTATATTTTTATGTAACTTTACTAAGTCCAAAGCTTCTTCTACCATTTTGTCAGACTCTAAACTTATTACTTCAGCACTTATTGGTCCATCAACTATTTCACATATTTCATTTATTACTTCTTTTATATCTCTTCCTTCTTTAGCTATTAGTGAAGGGTTTGTTGTTACACCATCTAATATTCCCCAAGTTGCTGCTTCTTTTATTTCTTCTACATTCGCTGTGTCTATAAATATTTTCATAATATGTCTCCTTAATCATTATAAGTTTTTAAAATACTACCCCTGATTTTAATATTATATTTGCATATGGTGTAAATTCACCCGTTCTAACTATAGCCATAGAATCTTTAGTCACTTCTTTAAACTCTTCGTGATCTATTTTAGTTATTTTTATATCTTTAAATCTATTTTCTATTTCTTTATAAAGTTTTGTACTAACTGCTTCCATTTCACAAGCTATTATAACTTCTTCTACTTTTAATTCTTCAAGTACCGTATCTAATGTATCTAAAAATGTTGGTATACCATGCTTTAGTGCTAAATCTATTCTTTCAACATTTTTCGGTATAGGAAGCCCACTATCACATATTGTTAACATATCTGTGTGTCCCATTTTTGATATTACTGATGATATTTCACTGTTTATTAAAACTGATTTTTTCATCTTAAATCTCCTTAATTTATGTACTATTTTTTATTTAAGTCTTTATAATTTTAATTATTTTACTAAAATTTATGATTCATAACGTCATATAAGTTTGGTATTGATGTTTGCGCCCCTATATTAGTAACACATAATGCACCTACTTTTGATGCAAAATCCATTGCTTCATCTATATCTTTTCCTTGAGAAAATGCTACTGATAATGCCCCTGTGTAACTATCCCCTGCTGCTGTTGTATCTACAGCCTCTACTTTATATGATTTTTTAAATTCTATTTTATCCTTATCTAAATAAAGACTTCCCTTTGATCCTAACGTAACTATAAGTTGTTTTACACCTTTTTGTATCATTACATTAGCAGCTTTTTTTATATCATCTTCCTTTTCTATTTTCACTCCACTTAATATTTCAAGTTCTGTTTCATTTGGAGTTAATAAATCTACATTTTTTATGATATCATCACTAAGCTTAACTGCTGGTGCTGGATTTAATATTGTAAACTTTCCTAATTCTTTTGATTTTTCTAAAGCGTATTTTATAGTATCTATCGGTGTTTCAAGTTGTATTACAACTATACTACTTTCTTTTATACCATCTATACATTTATCTATATCTGATTCTGTTAATTCGAAGTTTGCACCTGGAGACACTACTATAGCATTTTCAGCATTTTTATCTACAGTTATAAGAGCTACCCCGCTTGGTCCTTTTTCAATTTGT
This sequence comes from Paraclostridium sp. AKS73, assembly GCF_025671395.1. Lineage (NCBI taxonomy): Bacteria > Bacillati > Bacillota > Clostridia > Peptostreptococcales > Peptostreptococcaceae > Paraclostridium > Paraclostridium sp. AKS73. The sequence continues at coordinate 51,943 of NZ_JAIXHU010000010.1, forward strand.
ACATAATCAGTTTTTACTTTATCAGCCTTTAATTGTTTTAATAAACTTTGTCCAAATCCATCATTTCCAACTTTACCTATCATGTAAACATCTCCACCAAGTCTTGATGCTGCAACTGCTTGATTAGCACCTTTTCCACCTGGTATTTCTTTAAATTTACTTCCTATTAATGTTTGACCCTTCTTTGGCATTTCATCTACATTTACAACTAAGTCCATATTAAGACTTCCTATTACACATATCTTTTTCATGTTAAATTCTCCTTTTTGTTGTCATAAATTTGTAATATATTTTCATATTTTTTACATATATCTTACATAATTATATCTTTTTTATTATGCAATTTCATCTATTAATTCACTAGATACACTTTCTTCACTTTCATTTTTGCTAACTAGCTTTATTCCAACAAATGTACCTATCGTCAATCCTATCATAGTATAAATTCTGTAATCTACAATTCCATCATACATAGCAAGGTGTATTAACCCTGATGTAACTGCTCCCATTATAGGTGCTACCACAGGTATCCATGCATATTTAAAATCAGAGCTCCCCTTACCTGGTATTGGTAATAATAAATGAGCTAAACGTGGTCCTAAATCTCTAGCTGGGTTTAATGCAGCTCCTGTTACTCCACCAAACGATGTCCCTACTAAAAATATTAAGCACCCAACAGCTAAAGGCTTTAACCCACTTGGAAATGTATTTGTATCCAGTCCTAATATACAAAATACCAACGCAAAAGTTACTATGTACTCACTAAAGAAGTTTGCTAAATTATTTCTTATAGTTGGTGCTGTTGCAAATATAGTTAATTTAGCTTTCGGATCATCAGTTTTTTCCCAATGATGAATAAATTGAAGGTATACTAATAAACCTCCAAACATACCTCCAGCTATTTGAGCTACAATATACCCTGGAACTAAACTCCATTCAAAATTCCCTCTAACTGCTTGCATAATTGTAACTGCTGGATTAATATGAGCTCCACTTATATCCCCAAGGCAATATATAACCATTGCAACGGTACATCCCCAGGCAATATTTATCGCTACATTTCCTGCTTGATATGATCCTGATGTTTTTAATGAATTTCCTGCTAAAACTCCACAACCAAAAAATATTAACATTGTTACACCTATGAATTCCGCTAAATATACACTCATTTTAGTTCATCATCCTTTATAATTATTTTTTGTTTAATTCCTTTTCTTGATATCGTTTTCCAAGTTATATTTGATATAATATACTTATTTTTTCACTTTTCAATATTTTTTCATATTTTTTTCATATTTTTCCATATTTATTTCAGTTCTATATTTTTACGGATAAAAAAATAGAGGCTACTTAGCCTCTGTTTTACTATTAATATTTATTAACTTTTCCGAACCCCTAAGCACAATACTTGGTTTTAATACTATATTTTGAGTCGTGTATGGTTCCTCTTCTAGAATTTTCTTTGATAAAACTTCAAAAGCTATTTTCCCCATTTCAGAAGTTTGTCTAGAAACAACACTAATATTTAATCCTAGATATGTAAAAAATTCTAAATCATCAAATCCCAGTAAAGATATATCTTGTCCTATTTTTATTTCCATTTCATTTAGTGCATTTATAACGCCCAGAGTCATCATATTATTACAACTAAATATTGCAGTTACGTCTTTGTTATTATTTATTATTTCTTTTGTGAGATTATAACCGGAATCAATTTGATAATCTCCTTCGTGAATATAACTTTCATTTATTTCTAATTCATTTACCTTATGTGCTTGCTTATACCCTTCTAATCTAAGCTGGGCAGTCTCATACTCTAAAGGACCTGTTATAACAGCAATATTTTTATGCCCTTCAGATATTAAAGTATCTACACCATCAAAAGCACCCTTTTTGTTATCACTAAATATTCCATCAAAATCACAAAATATCAAATCTCTATCTATTAATATGATAGGTACTCCCAAAGAATTTAGGTTTTGGACATGCTTTTTAGTAGTTTCTCTATTTCTTATAGTTGTTGTAATTATTAGTCCACATATATTAAAATCTTTTAATGCATCAATTATTTTCATTTCTTTTTCAATACTTTCACCACTATCAAATGAAAATACATTATAGTTTAATTTATCAGCTTCTTCAGTTAATCCTTTAAGAACATCTGTAAAAAACATATTTGATAAATCTGGAAATACTACTGCAATGTTTTTTTCTTTTTCATATATATTTTCTTGTTTTTTATTTCTTGTATTGCATTCTTGATCAATTCCCTTGTTTCTTGTTTTACATATCCTGATTTATTTAAATATCTAGAGACTGTAGCTATAGATACACCTGATTTGCTAGCTATATCTTTTGTCTTTATATTCATATCATCTTTCCTCAATTCCTTAGATTAATAGTTTCTATTTTTATATTTAATGTATTATTTGTTTTACTATATTATATTATAAGATATTAATTTAGTAAAATAAATATCTATTCTAAAAACACCTACTGATAGATAACTTCTATAAGTAAGTGTTTTTATTTTACTATTTAATATTAATATTTCCAATTTTATCTGGTTGATCCATATTTCACTTATTTTATATACTAACCTTAACAACTTTATTGTCTATATAATCTAAAAACTTAATAAAATCATCTCCAGATATATTAAAGGTTTCCGTATTTATAGCTGGATGAAAATTAAGATTTTGACCATCTAATAAATCATTATCTATTATAACTTCTACTACACTATCTTCATCATTTATAATACTAAATGGATTTACACTACCAGGTGTTACCTTCATTAATTCATACAATTTTTCAGGTGAATCAAATGAAAGTCTACTACTTCCAATTTGTGATTTTATTTCTTTTAAGTCTACAGCTTTATCGTGTTTTGCTACTACTAAAAAATTAATACTTTTATTGGAGTTTTTTAAAAATAAGTTCTTACAATGATGCCCTGGCATGTCCCTTGTAACTGCATAAAATTCATCAGCTGTAAACACTTCATCATGTTCTAAAATTTTATATTCTATACCGAGCTCATCTAATTTATTATATATTTGTTTTTTCATAAGTTACCCCCTGCTGCATTTATATAAGTATATTATTACATAAATTTTAGTTTATTTAAACGGTATAAATTAATAACATTGAGCTGAAATTAAGTTCACTTGACCATCTCCTCTTACTGTAGCAATTGCAAAAACTCTATCGAGTTTAGTCCATCACAACTACAATGTGGATATATAAAATTTAAATTGTTACTTTTATTACAATCAATTTCATTTTGATTTGTACAAATTGATTCGTTATCCATATTTTCTAATTTTGACGTTCCGCATACATTACAATTTGTTAAATCTCTATAACTTGAAATTTTCACTTGCAATCTTAATGTAACCCCAGGTGCTGGGTTTTCTTTAGTTCCATAATTTTTAGGTTCACTTGCAGTTACATTACAGTCCAAATAATATCCAGGACTTGCAGAAATTATTTTAGGTGAAACAGTTGCATCTGCTAAATAACTACCCTTTCCATTAAATGTCCCTTTACAACTATATGAGAAGTAAAATATTAAGCTAGCTATAATTTCATCATTTTCATTTCTGATAGAATATCCAAACGGACCATACTTTCTATCAACAAACCCCTCCATATCCTCCCAAACAGCATTTTTAGGTAAAACAGATACAGAAACCGAGTTAAAATTCACATTAGATTCTATATAACTAAATCCCCAATTATCTTCAATTACATTTGATTCAAATTTTTCACAATGCTTTAATCTTTTATCTTCATATATACTCAATTGATATCATTCTCCTTTATACTATAATGATATAAGGTTTTTCTTAGCCTTATATTATCAATATATGTTGATTACTAGTATAAATTGTCAAAATAGTTATATGTTCAAAACAAAAAATCCTAACTAATTTTTATAGTTAGGATTTTTTACTAATTAACTATTGGACTTAAAACTTCAAAATTATTTACATCTATTAGTCCTTTATCAGTAATTTTCCATTTAGGGCTTGTGGATAAAGCTAAAAAAGATAAATGCATAAATGGAGCATGTAAATTCCCACCTAAATCTTTACTTACTACATTTTCTAGTAAATCTATTTTTTCACTTACTTCACTTCCTGTAAGTTCATCTGTAATAAGCCCTCCTACATTTAACCTTAGTTCTTCTAAAACTCGGCCATTATTGACAACAGCAATACCTCCGCCCATTTCTATAACTTTATTAACTGCAACTACCATATCATTTATATTAGTTCCAACAACAGTTATATTATGAGTATCATGAGCTATACTTTCTGCAAATGCCCCTTTTTTAAGTCCAAATCCATTGACAAAAGCTTTACCTATATTATTGTTTCTCCCATATCTTTCAATACATGCAATATGTAAAATATCATTAGTTGTGTCAGCTTCTACTACATTATCCCTAGTTTTTAACTTAACTTCCATACATTCAGTTAGATTTTGATCAGGTATTGCTTTTATGCATCTAGCAACTACTTCTTTTTCATCACTTATAATTCCTATATCTTTTTCATTTATTTGATCTATTTTAATAGAGTTTTTTACACTATCAGGATAGGTATATTTAGGCAAGTCTATCAATAGTTTTTTATTAGAAGCTACAAGTTCTCCTTCTATAAAAACAGCTTCTATATCCATATCATTCAAATTATTTATTATTGCAATATCAGCAACTTTTGATGGAGCTAGTACCCCTCTATCCTCTAAATTAAAGTAAGTTGCAGGATTTATTGTCGCCATTTGTATAGCTTCAACAGGATTTATACCCGCTCTTATAGTTCTTTTTATTATTTCATTCATATGCCCTAATTCTTGTAAATCTTTTGCCACCATATCATCTGTAGCTAATATGCATCTTCTTGAATCCAAATGTTCTTCTGTTATTGCTTTTATACATTCCCCCATATTCTTTTGAGTAGATCCCTCCCTCATGAATACGTAGACCCCTTGTCTTAACTTTTCTATACATTCGGATTTAGTAGTTGTTTCATGGCAAGAACATTTTCCACCAGTACACACTATATGTGCGGCAAGTTCATTCGAGAACAATTCCGGAGCATTACCATCTACTATTTTCCCTATACTTTTAGCATAAGTAGTCGATGCTAATAAATCTGTTATTATTTCCGGAGTATTGTTGTATACATGTTTTGCATTGCTAAATCCTTGAAGTTCTCCTATACCTATTATGTTTTTATAGTTTAGCAAATCTTCCATATCTTTAGAACTAACATCAACTCCTGCTGTTTCAAGACTAGGGCAATCTGGAGTTAACGCAGGGACTACAAATCTTACATAGTTTGGAACATAACTTGCTTCATCTGCCATAGCTTTCATTCCAACAGTACCTAAGGCATTTCCTATTTCATGAGGATCTGCTATCAAAGTTGTGGTTCCTGATGGTATCGAAAGCCTAGAAAACTCAGTAACTGTTAGCATGCTACTTTCAAAATGCATGTGTGAATCTATAAATCCAGGAGACAAGTACTTACCACGTACATCTACTACTATAGTGTTTTCACCTATTAAATCCTCACAATTTCCCACCATTAATATGTATTTCCCATTTATAGCTATATCTCCTGTGTATATCTCTTTAGTCAGTACATTTACAATGTTCCCACCATACAGAACAATATCTGCATGGTGCTTATTACTCATAAGTGTATCTATTAACTCCTTGTACTCTATTGCTTGTTTTATATATTTCAATTTTAATCCTCCCAAACATCTATATTATCCACTATCCCTATAATAGCTGCATTTATTGATGATTGTAGTTTTTTGGTTGCATTTCTAGCCGCTGTACCTTCTGTATATATTACAAGTTCTCCAATTCCAGCTCCTACTGTATCTACAGCTATTAGTGGTTTACCATCTATTTCATTTTTTAAGTTCAATGGTTGAGTTATCATTAATTTGCTTCCAATCAACGAATCGTCTTTTTTAGTCGCAACTACCGTTCCTATAACTTTTCCTATTTGCATGTTTATCCCCCTATTTCAATTTTTATTTTCTTTTGTTTTATATAATCTTTTGCCATTGGAGTTATTATCGTATTCTTTGATATGCTTATAGTTCCTTCATTTAAATTCATAATATCATTTAATGTTATTATTTCCTTCCTTACTTCATCTTTATTATTTTTATGATTAATTGTTTCATTTTTATATTTAGTATGATTGTTATTTAAGAGATCAAGAATTTCTTTTATATTCTTGTGATTTGTAGGTATCATTACATATGAATTGTCTTCTATAGAATTAAATTTATTATTTGATATAATAGTTTACAATTACTAGATTCTTTTTTATTATCTTTTTTATATTTTTACTTATTTTATTCAGTATATTTTTGTAAAATCAATTTTTTCTTTCATCTATTTAATCTCTGCTTAAAATTACTCTTTCAACTTCTGAGTGTGGTCTTGGGATAACATGTACTGAGTGAAGTTCACCTACATTTCTTGCTGCTTCTGCTCCAGCATCTACAGCAGCTTTAACTGCACCTACATCTCCACTTACCATAACAGTTACTAGTCCAAATCCTATTTTTTCATATCCCATTAAAGTTACATTAGCTGATTTAACCATAGCATCTGCAGCTTCTACTGCACCTACCAAACCTTTAGTTTCTATCATTCCTAGCGCTTGACCCATAATAAATTCCTCCCGTTATCAATTATTTGCTTCACTTTTATTTTCTATTACTTTTTTATTAATATTTTTTACTTTAAGATTTTTTCAAATTCTTTGATTAAAACATCAATTTCTTCATGAGGTCTAGCTATCGTTTTACTTGAAACAATTTTTCCAACTTTGTTTCCTGCCTCAACACCAGCATCGATAGCAGCATTTACTGCTGCAACCTCCCCAGCTATATGTATAGTTACACTAACCGCTTTTTCAACACCTATTACTTTATCATATCCTACTAGCGTAATATCCGCTGCTTTACTTGCAGCATCAAGAGCTGCTATCGCTGTAGTAAGTCCTACAGCTTCAATCATCCCTAGGGCTTTTCTCATATTATCCCCCCTTATTTAGCTAAATCTTTTAAGCTAATCATGTTTTTACATTTATTATTTGTATGTATATTTTTATCTACAACTATATTGTGATTTAAATCTTTTAATGATTTAAATTTCATTTCTTTATTTATATGCTTTTCATTATTAAGATTATTTAAATTATTTTTTACTATTCTTGTATAATATACTTTTTAAAATTTCTACTTCTTACAATTTATATTTCAATTTTTTATTTTCTTCTTTTTACATATTTTTTATTAAGTGCTTTATTTGATATATTCTTCATAACAACTTTTGTCAATAAATCTGCCACTTAACCACCACCTATAAAATTTTACTTACTTCATCATGAGGTCTAGCTATTACATTAGTGGATATTATTTCCGCTAATCTTCCTGCACTTTCTTCTCCATTTTCAACAGCTGCTTTAACAGCTGCTACATCTCCTTTTATAATTGCTGCCACTATTCCTGATCCCACCAAATCTATATCAACTAGCTCTACATCTGCTGATTTTAACATTGTGTCCGCAGCTTGAATTGCACCTATTAAACTTTTTACTTCTACTATTCCTAGTGCTTTCAATCATACTCACCCCTTTAACATAAGAAGTTAAAAATAATCATCTATGTTTATATTTTCATAACCTGGTATTATAGCTCTATTAAACAATTCATTGTCCAAAGGCTTTGTTGCATCAATCCCCATTTTATCGCTAAGGCCTTTATTTACATGAGAGGCTTCTAATGGGCTTCCCAGTGCATTAGGTATTATAATTACATCCTCACTTGCTTGCACTCTTGAAGCTATTGCAAATTCTACATCTTTATAGTTATAGATATCTACATCATCATCAACTATTACAACATGTTTTAAGTCTTTACTACTTCCAAGTGCTGTCAGTATGGAACTTTTTCCATCTCCTTCATTTTTCTTGTTTATCTTTACAACTCCATGAAGTCTACATCCTCCGCCTATCGTTACATTAACATCTATTACATCCACTATATTTTTTAAAGCACTATATATTTCAACCTCTCTTATAAGACCATTTGATAAATGTTCTTCCCTTGAAGGAAATGCATGTTGAAAAATTGGATTATCTCTATGCATTATAGCTTTAACGTCTATAGTTGGATGATTTGATACTTCACCATAATATCCCATAAGTTCCCCGAAAGGCCCTTCTTTTATTTTTTATTTGGATTTAAATACCCCTCGATTACAATTTCACAAAATGCTGGAACTAATATATCTACACTACTACACTTTATAACTTCAAGTGGTTCATTTTTTAAAGAACTATAAACCTCATACTTATCTAGCCCATATTTTGAAGAACTAATTTGAGATGCTATCAAAAACTCTGCATCATATCCTAAAACTATTGCACACTCTAGCTTTTCATTATTTAATTCAGCTTTTTTAATTATCTTATTCAAATGAGGAGAAGCTCCAGATACTAAAGCACTTATATTATCTTTATCATTTATTTGGAATCTTCTAACTGCCATATGTGTGTCATCAGTTTCTGGATCTTTTATTATTAGCATCCCTGCTGTTATAAAATTTGATGAATCTTTTTCATGAGATGTAGGAATCGGAAATAATTTATTTATATCTATATTTTTAGTTATAACATTTTGAGCAATAGGTCCACTTTTAACTTCTTTATAGGATTTTGGATTTGCTATAGCATCCATAAATTTATAAATTCTATTTTCTTCATTTACATCCATTAAATCATTAAATATTTTTCTATTTCCGTATACTCCACCAACTAAATCTATATCATAATTTTTTATATTCTTAAAAACTATAGGTACTTCATTATCAAAATACCTAAGTACAGCTCCTAATTCAAATTCTTTATCAACTCTCTTTTTGCAAGTTTTTAGATATCCTGATTTTTCTAATTTATCTAAAGTAAATCTAAGCATTTGGCTCTCCATGTTATTCCCCCCATCTCTTAAGTAAGTTATGTTCTATATCAAATTGATCTAGACACCTTCCTATAATCGATGTAACAATATCACTTATATCCTGAGGATGATTATAAAATCCTGGAGTAGGAGGCATAATAGTAACCCCTATATTAGAAAGCTTTAGCATATTTTCAAGATGAATAGAACTTAAAGGAGTTTCTCTAGGAAGTAATACTAATTTTCTTCTATCTTTAATGCATACATCAGCACATCTAGTTAATAAAGATTCGCTAAATCCATGAGCAACTGAAGCTAATGTCTTCATAGAACACGGAACAATTATCATACCATCTGTTTTAAATGACCCACTCGCTATCGGTGCTGCTAAATCATAATTTTCATAATAAAAGTCAGCCATTTTTTTAAGCTCGTCTAAACTTACACCACACTCATGCTCAACAACATATTCCCCCATATTAGAAACTACCAAGTGACTCTCCACACCAAGTTCTCTTAATGCTTGTAAAATTCCTAAAGCATAAATTGCTCCACTACCACCTGAAATTCCAACAACAATTTTCATAAAATCCCCTTCCACTTCCTATCTTTTTCTCTCATACATAAAGTTATATAGTTTTGATATTCTGTATGGCTTGAGTTGATATTTGGGTATGTAGCGACATTTACAAGCATCTTCCCAGCTTGTATGGAGCAAATACCAAATATCATCGACAAGCCTAAACCAGAATATCAAAACTATTTAAACTACTCTACTTTGTTTTCTGTATCTCCACCTCCAACCCAAGGGTCTAAGTCTTTTTCCCATGCATCTACATACTCATCAATAGTCATAACTTTTGTAAATATGCTTAAATCCCTAAGCCCTGCTTCATGCATTTCATCATTTTTAGAATGAACTCCATCACTTAAAGTTATACTTTATACGCATTATATAATGCATCACTAGCAGTACTTCTAACACATACATTAGTCCATACTCCAGTAACAACTACAGTATCTATATTTTCTTCTCTTAAATATAAATCTAGATCAGTATGTGCAAATCCACTATGTCTTCTCTTTGGAACTATATACTCTTCACCTTGTGGATAAAGTTCTTTTATGAAATCAGAACCCCAAGTTCCTTTAACTGCATGAACTGGTCTAACTCTAAAATCAGCATCATTTTTCTATGGGCTTCTTGTATATGAACTAATTGGACATCGTCTAATCCTCTAGCATTTCTTTCTCTAACCCAAGCAAAAAGTTTTTGAAGGTCAGGTATTATTTTTTCTCCTCCCGGACATCTTAATGGAGCTTTCTCTCCCACAAAATCATTTAACATATCTATAACTAAAATTGCATGTCTTTTCATAATAAATCCCCTCCTATTTTCTTTCCTCACCGAAAAAATTAAGTTTCTAAAGATTGATAGTATAGAGGGTGGGAGTTGTGACTTGCTGAAGAAGCGTTAAAGACCACGCATTTTAGGTCTTTAGCGACAGAAGCAATTCACAACTCCCGCTCTCCACCACTAATCAACCTTAGAACTTGATATTTTTATCTAACTTACTTATTGTTTGACGTTTTATAAATTTACCGAATCCTGGTTTAACCTTTATACCTTTTATATTTTTAACATGTTCAACAATTAACTCTGGATGGTCTTTTCTATAACTAACTTTATATTCTCCACTAGTTAGTTCTTCAGGGTTATTAAATAAAACATCATAATTTTCTAGATTTCCCAAAACTCCAGCTTCTCCATCTTCATAAACTAAATTACCTCTAACTATAGTTTTAATTATTCTTCCTTTTAGCTTCATTCCTTCAAGTGGAGTATATCCACACATAGTTACTAAATTTTCATTTTTAATAGTCCATTCTTTGTTTAAATCTATTATTGCAAAGTCAGCGTCTGACCCTATATTTAAAGCACCTTTTTTAGGATATAATCCATAGTGTTTAGCTGCATTAGTGCTTAGTATATCAACTAATTTACTTAGTGAAATCCTTCCCTTATTGTATCCTTCACTAACTATTACTGGTACCATAGTCTCAACTCCTGGTATACCTGGGAATGAAGTCCATATGTTTGTACCTTCTTTTAATTTTTCACTTTCTATTTCATATGGTGCATGGTCTGTTGCTATAAAATCTATACTTCCATCATTTATCCCTTTCCAATGTTCCACATTATCTTTTTTAGTTCTAAGAGGTGGAGCTATTTTTGCAAGTGGCCCATATTCAGTCATAGCATCTTGATAATTTAAAGTTAAATAATGAGGACAAGATTCACTAGTTACGTCTAACCCTCTCATTTTAGCTTCTTTTACTAGCTTAGCCCCTACACCCGTACTCATATGAACTATATGAAGTCTAGCTTTACTAGCTTCAGCAAAGCTAATACCTAACTCTATAGCTACCTTTTCAGCAAGTTCCATTCTAGCTTCTGCCCAAGCAGGTCCATCAAGTCTACCTTCTTCTTTAAATTTATTCACATAAAAATCACACATTGCAAAATTTTCTGCATGTATTCCTATTGGAAGCCCTGTTTCTGATACTGCTTTAAAACATTCAAACATTTCTGGGTCTGTAACTCTTGGATAAGTTGGAACAGATGGAGTCATATAAACTTTAAAAGCAACTACTCCATAATCGGCTTGCTCTTTTACATTATGCATCCAACCTTCACGAACATCTTCTCCTGTAACTCCTCCCCACATAGCATAATCCACTACAGCTTGTGGTCCACATATACCTAGTTTTGTTTCTAATTGTTCTACACTTCTAACCGAAGGAACTGAACAACAAGGCATATCAATTATAGTGGTAACTCCTCCAGTAGCTGCTGCTGCTGTTCCGGTTAAAAAATTTTCTCTATGAGGAAATCCTTGATACATAAAATGTGTATGTGAATCTATACAACCTGGCATTACTAAATTTTTATTTGCATCTATAATTTCTTTTGCATCTATCATATTTATATCATCAACAAACCCTACTATCTTTTCGTCTTTTACTAATATATTAGTAAGAACCATTTTGTCTCCTTGAGGTATGTTTGCATTTTTTATAATTAAATCCATAATTTAAAATCCCCCTTACATATCCATTAAATGAGTTTCTAATACTTGTTCGTTTCTAAAATCCTCTAATTGTAAATAATAGTTAAATGTATCTAATACATAGTCTAGCTTTATAGGTCCTACTAATTGACTTCCAGTTACTATTACTCCATATCTCTCAGCTTCTCTTTTTACAAATTCAAACGCTCTATGAATAGGAGTTTGATAACAATCTAGTAAATTCATAGAAACTACTACGCCTTCTTTTTCTGGGAATTTAATTCCAACAGCCCTAACTGTACTAAATCCACCACTTGGGCCTCTTAATGCTTTAGCTATTTTTTTAGCTATCTCTACATTTTCAGTTCCAAGAAATATATTATAAGCTGTAAGTCCATTAACTTCAGCACTCGATAATGTTGCTCCAGCTTTTTCACTTAATAATCCATCAACACTTAAATCTGGCTTTCTATTGTTATATTCTTCTTGTCTACTCTGATTATCTTTTATCTCTTTTAAAAGATCTCTAACACCTTCATATTGACCTTTTCTTATATATGCAAATGCCTTTCTTTCTTCTGTACTTGCACTTTCTCCTGCAAAGTATATAGGGACTTTACTTTCTTTATGTAGCCTTTCCCCTATTTCTTTTGATAGCTTAACACACTCTTCTATAGTTATATTTTTAAGTGGGAATATAGGCAGAGTATCTTGTGCTCCTATTCTAGGATGAGTTCCTTTATGTTCTCTCATATCTATAAGTTCTATAGATTTTTTAGCCATATTAACTAAAGCATCTTTTACATCTTCTGGCTCTCCTATAAATGTAACAACTGTTCTGTTAAAATCTTCTTCGGGTTCATAGCTCACTAACTTTACATTTGAATTTCTAACTACGTCCACAATAGCTTCAATTACATCTTTGTCTTTTCCATTACTAAAATTTGGAACTGCTAATACATATTGTTTTTTCTCCATACAATTATCTCCTTATTTTTTTTAATTTAATAAGTAGATAAACTATTAAAACAAGCAAATCTTCATTTATCCAAACTTATGATTACTTTTTATCTATTGAATTTTTCTGCAGTTTAAAGTAAGTTTTTTAATTTTTTTATTTACACTTGTTTATAAATTATATTTTCTAACTATTGTGAATATAACTTATTAAATAAAGTTTTTAAGGAGGTGTTTTAATGGGGTTTAAAGTAATTGATTTGTCACAAGAAATTTATCAAGGTATGTCTGTTTTCCCAATGCATCAACCTACCTTTATAATGACAAATATGACTCATGAAGAAAATATGAAAAGAACTGGAAGTAAAACTTTAGGCTTTTCTGCTAGAAATTTACTTATAAGTGAACATGGCGGTACTCACTCTGATGCTGTGTGGGAATATAAATCAAGTGGTAAAACTATAGATAATATGCCTCTTGATTATTTTTTCGGAAGTGCTATTTGTATAGACTTAAGCAATATTCCTTATAGTAGGTATATCGAAATTAAGGATATAGAAATTTCCTTAAAAAAATCTAACTTGCAAATTGAAAAAGGAGATATATTGCTAATGTACACCGGTCATTATGACAGAAATTTTAACACAGATAAGTGGCAAACTGAATATTCTGGACTTAGTTATGATGCAGCTAAGTACCTAGCAACATCTGGAGTAGTTAATATAGGAGTTGATGCTCCTGCAATTGATCATCCAAAAGACTTAAATTTTTCAGGTCATTTAGTATGTGGAGAATATGATATAACCAACACAGAAAATCTTTGTAACCTTGATCAATTAGTTGGTAAAAGATTTTTATATTTTGGATTACCACTTAAAATCAGAGAAGGTTCTGGTTCTCCAATAAGGGCCATCGCTCTTTTGGAAGATTCAATATTATAGATAGCAGCAAAATTTATATTAGGAGGAGAATTTATGAGTGAAAATAGTTCTTCTCAAAAGATTAAAAATCAAAATAACTCAGGATTACTATATAAAATAGAAGACAGACCAAATCTACAGCTTTCAATACTACTTGGTTTTCAACACATAGTTGCAGCTTTTGGTGGAATTGTAGCTGTCCCTTTAGTTGTCGGTCCTGCTATTGGGCTTGATGTCCAAACAACCGCATTAATGGTCAGTGCTGCAATATTTGTTGCTGGTATTGCAACAATAATTCAAGTTCGAGGAGTTTCTAAAGTAGGTTCTAAGCTTCCATGTATAATGGGAACTGATTTTACTTTTGTTGGTCCATCTATAGTAGTAGGTAGTTCTATGGGGCTTGCAGGAATATTTGGAGCTACCATACTCGGATCTTTTATAGAAATGATTTTAAGTAGATTTATAAAGCCTCTTATGAAGTTTTTTCCACCTGTTGTAACTGGTACTGTTGTGACCTTAATAGGCCTTACACTTATTCCAGTCGCTATGGATTGGTGCGCTGGAGGTGTTGGTTCACCTACTTATGGAAGTATCACAAATATTTGCATAGCTTTATTAGTTATGATTATAGTAATAGCTTTTAATATTTATGGAAAAGGGGTGCTAAGCAGTGCATCTATTTTAATAGGTATGCTAATAGGGTATATAGTATGTATTCCATTAGGTCTTGTTGATTTTACACCTGTAAAAGATGCAAGTTGGATAGGTTTCCCTGGTATTCCTTTAGTGTTAAAACATGGAATAAAATTTAGTTTAGCAGGAGTTGCTCCATTTGTAATAGCTTACTTAGTAACTACAATAGAAACAGTTGGATGCTTAATTGCAATTGGAGAAGCCTCTGAAAAAGAAACTTCTCGTGAAGAAATAAGTGGTGGGGTTCTAGCTGATGGTATTGGAAGTTTTATAGCTGGATTTTTGGGTGCAGGTCCAAATACATCATTTAGTCAAAATGTGGGTCTTATACCTATAACTAAAGTTGCAAGCAGGCATGTAGTTATAATGTCTGGAATAATCATGATGATACTTGGAGTTTTTCCTAAATTAGGGGCTTTAGTTGCATCTATTCCTAATCCTGTATTGGGTGGCGCTGGAGTTGTAATGTTTGGTGTTGTTGCTGCTAGCGGTATAAAAACACTAAGTAGAGTAGATATGAACAATAGAAACTTAATTATAATATCTATATCATTGGCTCTAGGTCTTGGTATTACAACTAGACCAGATCTTTTATTAAATCTTCCTGATAGTTTAAAAATGTTATTTGGTTCAGGTATAAGTACAGGAACTATATTTGCTTTAACTCTTAATTTATTGCTTAGAGATAAAAATAATACAATATAAGTTTTATAAAAAGAACTATCTTTAATACAAAAGATAGTTCTTTTTATTTTAATTCAATTAAAATTCTATTATGAAATTTAAGAATTGTTTAAATTGTATTTACATTCCATATCGTTTTATAGTATAATAATCTAATATCTAACTAAATTAAATAAGGAGTGATTTGATGGAGCTTTATAAAATTAATGGAATCCTTAATCTTAATTTAAACATTGCTGCTACAATTGCATTAACATGTTTTTTAATAATTTTAGGAAAAATAGTAAAAAAACGAATATCAGTTTTAGATAGACTATGTATACCTGGACCAGTTATAGGAGGTATCTTTTTTGCACTTTTAGTTTTTTTTCTTAATCAATTTAATATATTAAATATTGTATTAGACACTAGCTTACAATCTACATTTATGGTTGCTTTCTTTACTACAGTAGGTATAGGCGCAAGTTTTAGCCTTATTAAAAAAGGAGGCAAATCTGTACTTATTTACTGGATATTTTGTATAATACTTATATTTTCCCAAAACATCATAGGATTATTAGGGGCATTACTAACAGGACTTGACCCATTACTAGGTCTTATGTGTGGTGCCATTTCTATGGGTGGAGGTCATGGAACTAGTGCAACTTTTGGTCCAACTTTAGAATCAATGGGAGTTGTAGGTGCTAATACTATAGGTCTTGCCGCTGCAACATTAGGGCTTATTAGTGGTGGATTTATAGGAGCTCCAACCTCTAAATTTTTAATTGAGAAGTATAAATTAAAACCAAAAGATTCGCTTTCAAACAACTTACATAATCATATCCAAATTGAAGATGATATCAACAGTGAAATTGCGATAGCATCCGATTCTAAAATATCATCTAAATTGGATTCTTCAGAATTTATTAAGCATATATTTATATTGACTACGTGTATGTCATTAGGGTATGTTGTTAGCAATTTTATAGGTAAAATAACAGGTTATGCATTACCTGAGTATGTAGGTGGTATTTTAGTTGCTATGTTATTTAGAAATAGTAATGATAAATTTAAATTTGTAGATGTTGACTATTCATGCTTCGAACTTTTAGGTGATATAAGTTTAAATTTATTTTTGACTATGGCCCTTATGAGTATTAAACTTTGGGAATTAAAAACACTTGGATTACCTATGTTAATTATAGTTTTAATGCAAGTATTATTTATAGTTTTATTTACTATATTTGTAATGTTTAAATTATTAGGTAAGGATTATGATGCAGCCGTAATGGTTGGTGGATTTATAGGTCATGAACTTGGTGCTACTCCAAATGCACTTGCCAACTTGAATTCAATATGTAGTAGGTATGGTTACTCAGAAAAAGCATTTTTCACGATACCAATTGTATGCGCTTTTTTAATTGATCTAGTTGCAATACCTACTATAATAATGTTTATAAATATACTATCTTAAAATCTTACTTGAATGTTAAGTCTAAGTTTTTTATTTATATTGTTTAAATTATAATCCTTTTAACGTAAAAAAGAGTTGCCATTAATTAATGGCAACTCTTTTTTATTAAAATGCACTTGATTTAGCTGTTATTTCATACTTATCAAAATTATTCTTAGAACATAATATTTCTACTTTTCTTTTTCTAAATAAAAAAACTCTTTCCTAGTAATTTCACTTTAACTAAGAAAGAGTTTTTATTATATTATATGTTAACGTCCTCAACACTATTTCTTACAGGTTCTTCATTTAAAATAAAGTTAACTAGCTTTTCTCCATATGGAAGACATGTTTGTATAAATGGACCTGTTATAAGCATCGCTATAACTGTTCCAAGTCCTACCGTTCCTCCTAATAAATATCCTGCAATCAAAAATGTAGCATCAATTCCCATTCTTATCCAGCGATATTCTAATTTCATTTTATCTTTTATAATAAACGGTATTATGTCATTTGGTGCCATTCCTACCTTAGTAGATGAAAGAATAGAAAATCCTACAGCTATGATAAAACACCCTAATCCTACTAAAGCTACTTTCCCAATATAATTATAGTGTTGAATTGGAAAATATGTAACAACGTTTACAGCCATATCAATAATTGGCCCAACTCCAATAACACATATTAAAGTACCTATTTTGATATGATTTTTCTGAACTAAAAATATTATTGTAAATAATACAATTAAGATTATTCTATTTGCAGTTCCTGTAGTAGCGTTTACCCCAATGCTATTTAATGCACACGCTAACCCTTGTGTAAAAACTGTAAATGGATCTGAGCCTATATTTGTTTTTAAATATAACGCTACTCCAAATTGAATTATACTCATTCCTATAAAAAACAATGTTAACCTTTTCACAGAGCTTAAAAGTTTATTCATGTATATCCCCCCTAAGTATGTCTATCATTCCAATTGACTTTAAGTTAATTACTTGGTTACTTGATTTATTGACTTTTACAGAATAATATAATTTCAAAAATATGTCAATAAAGTTTGTTATTTTTTACTCATTCTTACGACGTAATAATATTTCTTATTGTCTTTTTTCTTACCTTTAAACCTTTGATATTACTATACTTTGATAACTTATTAAGAATTTATTTTAAAATATTTTTTATAAAATTTTTAAAATCCATTTTAAAAAATTTGCATCAATTGACTAATTAAAGAGCTGTAAAATGATGCTTACTCTTTAAACATAATTTACAGCTCTATAACAAATTTCACTTCTATTTTTTTAAATTTATAACTACCTTAAATAAATCTCCATCAGTACTAACATTAAACATTCCTCCCTGAAGCTCAACAAAGCTCTTTGCTATGGCAAGACCTAACCCACTACCTTCCGTGTTCCTAGATTTATCTCCCCTTACAAACCTTTCAACTAAATCTTCTACATCAAAATCAATCTCTTCAGATGTCATATTTCTAAAGCTTATTTTTACAAATTCAGATTCACTTATTATATCAATATACACTCTAGAATACTCCATTGCATATTTACTTATATTTATTAACAGGTTTTCAAATACTCTAAACGTTCTTTGACTATCTAATTTCAAAATTAATTTTTCTTCGGGAAAATTTGTTCTTACTTTTAAATTTGAAGCTTTTATTTTATCATCTACTTCAACTAATGTCTGTTTCATTAAAGACACTACATCTACATCTATTATATTTAAATGTACATTCCCACTATTAACTTTGCTAACCTCAAATAAATCTTCTATCAATACTCGTAATCTTTCAGATTTTCTATCCAATGTATCTATATAAATTTTTCGTTTTTCTTCAGTTAAATTTTCATCTTTTAATAAATCAACATAAGTTATTATAGATGTTAACGGGGTTTTCAAATCATGACTTACATTAGAAATCAATTCTGTCTTCATTTTTTGACTTTTAACTTCTTCATCTACAGCTTTTTTAAATCCTATTTGAATATTATCTATCTCATTTTTTAATACATTAAAAGTTCCTAAATCATCATTCAATTTTGTACCTAAGTTTCCATTTGCTATCTCTTTAGTTATATTTAGTAATTTATTATAATCCCTATTTATAGAAAGATACTTCTTCTTTATAATAAAGTATAAAACTAAGGTATATATAGGAACTAATATTAATCCAAAAACCAAGTGCACGATATTAAACTTACTACAATTAAATTAAGAATTAATATAGATACTATTTTCTTTTTATTGTTTCTTCCTAATTCTATATCAAACATCCATTTTTTGTTTTTCTTAATTTTTTATTTATATATTTTGTACCTTTATAAATCAACGAATGGTCTTTTAAGTATGTTGTATGTCTAGTTTTTATAATGTGTTTTAATAGTATTCCTCCTGTAAACATTACTGTAAATAAAACTACCCAGTAAATCAGGTTAATTAAATAATTAATTATATTATTAACATCTATTGTAAATTGCAATTGAGTAAAACTTATTATTGCTTTATTCATAACTGTTTTTATTATAAGTAAATCAGAAGCCAAATAGGCATAAACAAATGATAAGTAAACTAAAAATGCCAATACTTCTACCGGTATTTTTGTTATTTTTTCAAATATTTTTAACTCTTTAATTTCCTTATACGGAATAACCATTGCAACCAAAATAATAAATACAATTCCTACATTTATAAAAATTCTAGAAGCCATAGTATAAGAATTCTCTTGTTCCATATTTATTTCATGTGATATATTATCTACATATTTTAAATCTTTAGGTACTCCATATACAAACTTCATATTTTTTATAGGTTTTAATTCATAAGTATCTTCACCTAAATATAAAGATGTTTTTTTATTTTGGTTTAAATTAGATTCAATAGTTCTTTCATCTGCTCCATGTAGTTTGCTAATCTTCATGTTTCCTTTATCATCAAAATCAATTGATATATAAAACTCGTATTTATCTTTTAAACTTTCTTGAAAATTTTTATTAATACTATCTATTTCATTTAAATTACCACTTGGACTTTGTTTTGTTAAATTTTTAGACTTATCTACAACATAATAATCTAAATTTTTTAAATATGTATTTAAGTTTTCAGCGAAATCATTTATCCCTCTATCAAACTCATTTCTTATTTGCTTTGTATATTCATCCTCATTAGTATATACACCCGACTTTAACTCTAACATAAGATCTGCAGGACTAGTTTTTTCATTATTTTCATCATAAATTTTATAGTAAAGTCCATATGTAGATTCTATTAGCTCTCTTGAGAAATCATTATTATCTTCATATATATTATATCCAAAATGATTACTATACTTTTTTATACTTTGATAAGATAATACCATTCCTATCGACGCTATTAGTATTGTCATTACTATTATTAATTTTACATACAGTTTATTGTTTTTCAATTTTGTATCCAACGCCCCACACCACCTTTAAATATTTTGGATTTTTAGGGTTCATTTCTATTTTTTCTCTTATATTCCTTACATGAACCATTATTGTATCTGTATTTACAGCTCTTTCTTTCCATACTTTCTCATATATTTCATCTGCTGAAAATACCCTTCCTGGGTTTTTCATAAGCAAAGTAAGTATTTTAAACTCTATAGGAGTTGTTTTTACAAAGTTTCCATCAACACAAACTTCCTTTGTATTTACATTAAGTTCTAAACCACCTATAGTATGTATGTTTTCATTTGGTATATTTTTTTCAACTAAATTTAAAAACTTTCTGTACCTTCTAAGTTGGGAATTCACTCTAGCTAAAAGTTCTAAAGGTTTAAAAGGTTTTTCAATATAGTCATCAGCTCCTATATTTAATCCTGTTATTTTATCAATTTCTTCAGATTTTGCAGATAACATTATAACTGGAAAATCATGATTTTCTCTTAATTTCATGGTAAACTCAATTCCGTCCATTTTAGGCATCATTATATCTACTATACTTAAATGAATAGTTTCTTTTTCTAATATACATAATCCTTCAATCCCGTTATTTGCAATAAATACATTATATCCTTGATTGTTTAAATAAGCTTTTACTGCATAAGCTATATCTTGTTCATCTTCTACAACTAAAATATTAAAATTCATTATTTCTACCCCACTTTATTATTTTTCTATATATATAATATCATAAGGCATTTTTTAATTTAACCAACTTCTTAAAACCTCCTTCTTTATCTTTATCGTAATTATATAATAACTTTAAATTTTTAAGATAATCAGTATATAAATCTAAAGATTTTCTAAAGGTTTAGTTTAGCTTCATTAATTAAATAATATAATAAAAAAAGCCGAAACCAATTAAACTAAGTTTCAGCTTTGATATGTATATATTTTCTTTAATTAAAAAATATTTATAAATTCATCTCCCCAGTGAACAACTCCATGAAATCCAGTCTTATCTTTCTTTATACCCATACTAAGTATTCCATATATTAGTACAAATATTATTATTCCTATAACTAATTTTTTCTTATTCATAAAACCATCTCCCTAATTAAAATACGTAAAAACAATCTATAATTTCCCTAATTTATAGATTTATTTATTAATTATATTTTATATAATATACCAATAATTAGAAAAATGATAGTATTTTTTCTAACTTTATCTTAATTTGCTAACTTATTAAATTCCATATTAAGTATATGGTTTTTGTAATTATAGACAAAAATAAAAAGCTAGTCATATTGACTAACTTCTACATTTTAATTTACATTGACTACAATCTCCGACACATTTATCAATATCTTTTATACAGTCATAAAAAGCTTCTTTACTACTGTTTTTAACTTTTATAACAGGTATTTTTTTCTTTTAGCATCTCTTATTGCAAGTTCTGCCATACTGTGAGATATTGTTGACATTAATAAAACTATAGCATCTGGATTCCCAATTCTTTTTTTAAGACCAGATGGCATTTTTGTATATATTTTCGTATTATAACCTTTTTCACGTAAAAGACTTTTATAATCTTTCTCCATACATTCATGTCCACCTAAAACTAGAACACTCATAAGTTCACCTTCTTCCTTTATTGAATAACAGCTTTTAGCTTAGATTTTGCATCTACTTCTTTATTTAAATTTATTTTTTGTAGTTTTTTAAATATAATCATTCCTACTGCAAATATAATTATAGTTCCTATAATTAATGCCATTATATTTTCAATAACAAATCCTGTAGTGATTAATGTACCTATTTGATATACATAAAATGCTCCTATCCATGCAATAAAGAATTGATATAAAAATGATACTAAAGTCATCTTAGTTCCATACTCTTTTTGCATAGTTGCAAGTGCTGCTATACAAGGAGTGTAAAGTGCACTAAATACTAAAAATCCATATGCAGTTACAGTTGTAAACATTGTAGGAAGAACCGTATTTAAATCTCCATATAAAATTTCCATTGTAGCAACGACTATTTCTTTAGCTGAAAGTCCAGTTAATATAGAAACTCCTGCTCTCCAATCTCCAAACCCAAGCGGTGCAAATATAGGCGATACCAATCCTCCAAGAGTTGCTAGAAAACTTTCATTTATTTCAGATGTAAATCCACTAAAATTAAATGATGATAATACCCATATAACAATAGACATTGCAAACATTATAGTACACACTCTTACTAAAAATCCTTTTGATTTATTCCAAGTATTTTTAAATAATTGGCTAACTGTAGGCATAGAATACTTCGGAAGTTCTATTATAAATGGTGAAGTTGAGTATGAGTTTTGACTTCTAGTTATAAATAAGGCTACAAAGATAGCTACTATTATTCCTATTAAATATAGAGAAGTTGTAACCAAAGCTGCATTTTCCGGGAAAAATATTGAAACAAACATTGCATATATAGGCAACTTAGCTCCGCAAGTCATTAATGGAGCTATAAGAGCAGTTATTTTTCTATCTTGTTCATTATCTAATGTTCTCGTTGCCATTATAGCTGGTGAAGAACATCCAAGTCCCATAACCATAGGAATAAAAGTTTTTCCTGATAGTCCAACTTTTGCCATAACTTTATCCATTAAAAATGCGATTCTTGACATATATCCACTATCTTCAAGTAGTGTTATACCTAAAAATAGTACAAATATTAATGGGAAAAATGGTAATGCTCCACCAAGACCTCCTATAATTCCATCTACTATTAAAGAGTAAAACCATGGACTTGAGTTTCCCATAATTTCACTTACAGGACCTTGTATGTACATTTCTATTGCTCCTGCTGAAAATTCTTGTAGTGGCCCTCCTACCCAATCAAAAGTAAATTTAAATAAGGTATATAATAGTCCTATAAATATTGGATATGCTAGTATAGGATTTAAAACTATGTCATCAATTTTATCACTTAAATTTTTCTTATTGTCATTTTCACTTCTTGTACATTTACTTAACGATTTTTCTAATTCTTTATAAGTTTTATATTCTTCATGTGGATATTCTTTGTATATAACTAATGATTTAGAACTATCTAAAATGGCTTTTTCAAGAATATCAGCATTAACTTTTTTCTTTGCTATCATAGGAACTATCTTTACCCCAAGTTCTTTTTCAAGCTTTTCATAATTAATTTTTATGCCTTTTGAATTTGCCATATCTATCATATTTAAAATTATTACCATAGGCTTATTATATTTCATAAGCTGAGTTGTTAGGTATAAATTTCTTGATAAATTAGCTGCATCAACTACGTTTACTATTACATCAACATCTTCTTCATCTAAATATTTTTAGATATTTTTTCTTCATTAGAAAAAGTATCCATAGCATATATTCCTGGTAAATCTACAATATTTATATTTTTTCCAAAATGTCCTTCTCTTTTTTCGATTGTAACTCCAGGCCAATTGCCAACTTTTTGGCTAAGGCCAGTTATTGAATTAAATACAGTTGTCTTACCCACATTAGGATTACCAACCAATGCTACATTAATCATAATTAAATCCCCCTGTAATGCTATTTTATTTTTATATATTCAGCTTCTTTTTTTCTTAAAGCTATATCAAATCCTCTAAAATTCACTATAATTGGATCTCCTAATGGAGCTATTTTTTTCACAGTAATTTTTGTACCTTCTATACATCCTAAAGCTAATAGTCTTCTAGTGAAATCATTTTCACCAAATATATAATCGACTATCCCGCTACTTCCTATTGAAAGTTTATTTACACTCACGAAATCATCCCCTTTTTAATATTATTTTTCATATATTTTTATATTTCAATTGAAAATAATTATCATATATTTAAATAATACCATTCTTGATAATGATTTTCAATAACTTTTAATATTTTTTTATAAAAACTTTAATAATATTTATATATTTAATTGAATTACTAATACGTTGTTCATTAGATATATAAAAGTTATAACTAATATTTTCTAACTACTATACTATTTTTAGATTTACTTATCAGCTTGTATATACATTCATGCTATAATGTTAGTATAATTTTATATTTTAGAAAGGAAATTTTTTCATGCATACAGTCGATACAAAATCTCAACTAGATTTAGCTTTAAAAAACAGAGAAAATAAAATTACTATAACTGATAAAAGAATTGTAAAAGGATTGAAAGTTCTTGATAACGTAAATATAAAAGATTCAGATAGAAATAGATGTAAATACAGCTTAAGAAATAAAAGTGCCGATTCAGCCTTTATGGGCTCTATAGGCTTTGCTCCTATGATTGCTGGTATGGCTAATATTTCATTTTTACAAGGAATGGGTGTTATCTCTAGTGTAGGACTTCATGAAACTTTGGTCATATTTGCTGATTACAATATTAAATTTAAAAATGATACAATTGTGTTAAACAAAATATAATTTTGTAATGAAAGTAAAAAAGCAATTAGTTCAAGATAAATATTTTCCTGTACTAATTGCTTTTATAGCTTTATTCTAGTTTATATATTTTCTTTTAAGTTACTTTTTTTCACTACAACTTGAGAAAAAGTAATTGCTGCTATTCCACATATAAACATTAACCCTGGATAATAAAGGTATTTTATTATTTCAACTGGGGATATTCCAGCTATTCCTGATGCAGTTAATAATTGTGCTCCATAAGGTATCACTCCTTGCCAACAAGATGAAAATATATCTAATATACTAGCTGTTTTTCTTGGATCTATATCATATTTTTCAGCAATATCTTTTGCTAAAGGTCCCGCTGTTACAATTGCTATTGTGTTATTAGCAGTACATAAGTCTATAACGCTTACTAATGCTGCTATTCCAAACTCTGCACCTTTCTTGCTTTTTATTTTACTAGTTATAAAGTGTAGTATATAATCAATGCCCCCATTAAACTTAATTAGCGATACAACTCCTCCAACTACAATTACTAATAAACTTAGTTCATACATTCCACCTAATCCTTCTGATATAGCACCTATAAATCCTAAAATACCAAATGAATTAGAAAATATCCCTACAGCTCCTGCAAATAATATTCCACTTCCAAGTAAAACAAATACATTTACACCTATTAAAGCTCCTGCTAAAACTAATATATACGGTAAAACTTTTATAATATTATACTCATAAGATTGAGTTGCTACATTCTCATATCCAAGTGTTACTACTGTTAAAATTATAGCTGTTGCAATAGCTGCTGGTAATACTATTAAAAAGTTCATTTTAAATTTATCTTTTAATTCACATCCCTGTGTTCTTACCGCTGCTATTGTTGTGTCTGATATCATAGATAAATTATCTCCAAACATAGCACCTCCAACAACTGCCCCTATTACTAATGGAACTGGAATACCCGTTTTTTGAGCTACTCCTATCGCAATCGGTGCTAATGCAGCTATAGTCCCAACTGATGTTCCCATAGATATTGAAATAAAGCACCCTATAATAAATAATCCTGCTACTAAAAGATTTGATGGCAATATTGATAAACTTAAATTTACAGTTGAATCAACTCCACCCATAGCCTTTGCTACGCTTGAAAAAGCTCCAGCTAATAAAAATATAATAACCATTAATATAATATTTGTATCTCCTGCACCTTTACAAAATACATTCATCTTAGTTTCTAAATTTTCTTTTTTATTAAATAATAAAGCTATACCTCCTGCTATTAAGAAAGCCACTAATGCTGGCATCTTATAAAAATCCCCAGTTATAATTCCAATTCCTACAAATAATACTAAAAATACTCCTAATGGTAATAAAGCTAATGGATTACCTCTTTTTACTTCTTTTTTCATTGTTTAATCTCCCTTCATTTTTTATTGTTTTAACATAACCTCAATTTTGGGAATAAAAAACTCCCGAGCCTAAGAACTTAATCTTAGGAACGAGAGTTGAATTCGTGTTACCATCCTAATTTATTTGTATTTCGCAATACAAACCTCATCAAGTACGCCAAAATTTTGGTTATACTCTATCACTGTAACGGGTGAACCCGTTGTAGCCTAAATCATAAAGATCTCGGTACACAGCTCCAAGGCCATTTTCACTTTAATATCCCTTGCTTTTTCTCACCAACAAAAGCTCTCTGTAAAAGTATTCTTAAAGTTACTTTCCTTTTCTTCGCCTTTAATTTTATTTATATTTTACATATTATACATTTTATTATACTTTGTCAACCATTTTATAGAATTTTCTAAAAATTCATTCGCATCCCATTATTTTTCAACCATTTGATCCTTTCCTTATAATCCGGTAAAATTTTTCCACAGCCAAATAAAAATCCTTAGAATGGTTTCTGTGCTCCATATGGCACATTTCATGTACAACTATATAATCAATTATTTGTATAGGCATCATAGAACATCTTAAATTAAATAGTATTTCATTTTTATAAGTACAACTAGCCCATCTTGACTTCTGATCTTTAATTTTTATAGAAGTTACTGTATCTTCAAAAAAGATCTTATAATAGCTTATTCTTTCTTTAACAATTCCTAAGGTTTCATCCATATACCATTTTTTTAAAGCACGTTGTATCACATCTTTATTATTAGAGTTTGACCTAACTATTAATTTATTATTTTCTAAACTAACACTAGTTGCAATTGTACTTTTATCTATCAAAACTTCTAATATGTACTCATTACCTAAATATAAAAATATATCTCCACTTTCATAACTCCTTGTATATCGATTATTATTTAAAACCTCAATTTCATCTAATTTTTTTATTATCCAATCAGATTTATTTTTCACTTTATCAACTATAAAACTTTCGTCCAAACCATTAGGCGCAATTACATTAATAATGCCATCTCTTTTAATTTCTAAACTCATAGTTTTCCTTTTTCTATAAATTACATTAAATCTTATTTCCCTATTTTTATACATAAATGTAACTTCCATAAATTATCTCCTGACAACTATTTTTTAATTGTTACCAATTATTAATTTTAAAAATATAATTTTCTAATTTGTTTAATTTAATAATATAATTACATAAATATCATAAAAAGTAAAACTTTAATGTTGGTAAACTTATTTTCAAAAATAGTAATGATTATTTTTATTAAATTAGTTTATATATTGAACTTAAGGGAATATATATACTATACTAATAAAAAGGGGTGTTTTAAATGTATGATAAAATAGAGTTAGGATATAAATTTAATGAATTAGAACCATATATAGATGCTAAAACTGTAGAAATACACTATGGTAAACATCTACAGACTTATGTAAATAATTTAAATAATCTTTTACAAGGTTATGAAGATATTGTTAATGGAAAAAGTTTAGAGGAATTGCTAAAAAATGTGTCTGAACTACCAGAAGAAATTAGACAAGGAGTTATAAATCAAGGTGGTGGAGTTTATAATCATAATTTATACTTTTCAATTCTATCGCCTAAAGCTTTACTAGTGCCAGAAGGTAAATTACTAGAAAAAATAAACCAAACCTTTGGAAGTGTTGACAATTTAAAAGATGAATTAAGTAAAAAAGCTATCGCACAATTTGGATCTGGTTATGCATCGTTACTTATGGATAGAAATAAAAATTTATTTGTAAAATCTACATCAAACCAGGACACAAACCTTCAAGATGGTTTAGTCCCTATACTTACAATCGATGTTTGGGAGCATGCTTATTATCTAAAATATCAAAATCTTAGAGCTGAGTATGTAAATAATATATGGAATATAATAGATTGGGAAAAAGTTTCAAATCTTTACAATTCTTAATATAAAAAGAGGATATCTTAATAGTAAATATTAAGATATCCTCTTTTTTTAATCAATTTTTTCAATATAATGACAGTTAACATCAATGTGATTTAAAAATAAAAGTATCCTCTCATATAGAGGGTGTGATTCTTCTCCATATTTTTCTTCTAATTTTATTCCTAATTCTTCTACATTTTTTTTACCATCAATTTGTAAGAATATAAAACTGCCATATTCATCTAATTCCATCTTTTTATACATAGGAATTTTAAATTTTAATTTTCTAAAAAAGTTTTGAACCTTATGATCTTGTTTTCAAGTATAGTAACTATACCATCAGAACTTACTTCATATTTAATATTCTCACTTTTTTTAAAAACTAAATTTAAAACTTCTTCATTATTTTTCATTATTTTTTACCTTAGATGCTATTATTGGCCATGCAGTAAGTCCTACTAATACTATTAAAAGTATTATTGCCATCATATTTCCAGATGCAAATCCACTTGGCCCTGCACTTTTTATAACACCTGATACTTGTAGTATTATACCTATTAGACCTATTATAGATCCTCCTGCTACAAGTCCTGATGATAAACTTATACCATTTGAAACTTTTACTTCTTTTTCTTGTTCAGATTTAGAAGTTTTTTCAACAAATACACGGATTAAAGCTCCTATTAATATTATAGAAGTTGTTGCTATTGGTAAGTAGAATCCTATTGCAACTGTCATTATTGGTAAATCTAAGAAATATAAAACTATTGCCATAAACACTCCAACAATTATCATAACCCAAGGTAATTGCCCTGACATTATTCCTGATGTAAGTGTTGATATTAAGTTTGCTTGAGGTAATGCAAATGGAGGATTATCGCCTGTAACTACAAGTTGGTTAGAAAGTAATATTGTTGTACCAACAACAACTATTACACCTACTATGCCTGCTATTGCAAAATATTTTTGCATTTCACTTTTATTACCACCTATTATGTAAGTAACTTTTTGAGATTGGTTATATCCTCCAGCTACTGATATAGACACAACTATAAATGTACCAAATAATAATAATGATTTATTATCCGCTTGTCCACTCCATCCCATTATAACAAATACCAGTGTTGCTATAACTAAAGATGCTATTGTCATACCAGATACTGGTAAGTTCGATGTTCCTATTGTTCCTGTTAAACGTCCTGCAACTATAACAAATAGTGCAGCTAAAACTATTGAAACTATCGCTCCAACAATTGCCATCACTACGCTTCCTGAAACTAAAAACGCTCCTATAACTGCAACTACAATTCCACCTAATAATATCATTGTTTGAAGAGCAGTACTTCCTTCTCCATCAGCTGATGAAGATTTAGCATTCATTGTTTCTTTAACAGATGCTATTATAGTTGGTATAAGTTTTATTGCTCCTATTATACCTCCACAAAGCATCATTCCAGCTCCTATGTATTTTACATAGTTACCAGCTATATCATTTACACCCATTTGATTAATAGGCATTGAAGGATCGTTCCATACTTTAGCTCCTTCTCCTGCTAAATCAGTGAAGTACCCTATTAAAGGCATTATTCCAAAGTGAGATAATAAAGATCCTGCAAACATAGTTAATGCAACTTCAAGCCCTACTATGAATCCTATCCCTAAAAGTAGTGGGTTGACCTCTACTTCAAATTTACACTTATAAAACTTTTCACCTATAAAACTTATTACATTATTAGCTACATTTAAGAATGATCCTGTTAATACTGTTATAATACCACTTATTCCAAATCCAATTCCCATGTATTTCATTGAGTCTCCACCTGCATCTGATGCTACAAGTGTCTCGCATATAGCCATTGATTCTGGATACATAAGCTTTCCATGTTCTTCAATTATTAAATAATTGTAAACAAGTGATGAAACTCCTATACCAAATAGAACTCCACCTACTCCTACAACAAATCCTTCTAAAAATGTCACTTGGCTACCTATTAATAAAATAGCAGGTAGTACAAATATCATACCACTAGCAACTGATTCTCCACCACTTGCCATACCTTGTACTATGTTCTTACCTAGAATACCTTTTCCTTTAGCGAAAGCTGCTATAAATGCTGACCCTATTATAGATCCAGGTATACCAGCTGCAACTGTAAGTCCTGCTTTCATACCTGAGTA
Organism: Paraclostridium sp. AKS73; assembly: GCF_025671395.1. Classification (NCBI taxonomy): domain Bacteria; kingdom Bacillati; phylum Bacillota; class Clostridia; order Peptostreptococcales; family Peptostreptococcaceae; genus Paraclostridium; species Paraclostridium sp. AKS73. Next base: position 82,073 of record NZ_JAIXHU010000010.1, read on the forward strand.
TGCTGTAGACGCTGCAAAAACAACTGCTAAAACAATACCTATTATAAGTACTGCCATGTTTGCACCTGTTTTAGACTTGTCTGTTACATAGGGTACATAATCTTTGCCTGATACGCCCCCGTAAGCCTCTTTAGGTAATTTTTTATTCATTAAATTTCACCATCCTTTTGTTTGATTAACCTCATTATACCACAATATTTTGAAATCTAACTTTTTTAGAATTTTAACTTTATTAAAACTATTCAAATTCGACATTTTTTTTAGATTTTTCTGTTTTTTGCAAAAAATAGAGTTAACTATTTAGTTAACTCTATTTTTTATTTATTGTAATTTTTCAATGTAATGACAATTTACTTCAATGTGATTTAAAAATAAAAGTAATCTTTCATAAAGAGGGTGTGATTCTTCTCCATATTTTGCCTCTAAAATCTCACCTAACTCTTTAACATTTTTATTTCCATCAACTTGTAAGAATATATAACTACCGTATTCATCAAGTTCTATATTTTTATACATAGGAATTTTAAATCTTAATTTTCTAAAAAATCTTTGAATCTTATGATCTTGTTTTTCTTGTATAGTAACTATGCCACTATCATTTACTTCATACTCTATATTTTCATTTTTCTTAAAGACTAAATTTAAAACGTCTTCATTATTTTTCATTATTCTTAACCTTAGATGATACAATCGGTAATGCAGTACATACTACTAATACTACTAGTAATATCATTGCCATCATATTTCCAGCTGCAAATCCGCTTGGTCCTGCACTCTTTATAACACCTGTTACTTGTAATATTATACCTATTAATCCTATGATAGATCCTCCTGCTACAAGTCCTGATGATAAACTTATACCATTTGAAACTTTTACTTCTTTTTCTTGTTCAGATTTAGAAGTTTTTTCAACAAATACACGTATTAATGCTCCTACTAATATTATAGAAGTTGTTGCTATTGGTAAGTAGAATCCTATCGCAACTGTCATTATTGGTAATCCTAGGAAGTATAAAACTATTGCCATAAATACTCCAACAATTATCATAACCCAAGGTAATTGACCTGACATTATTCCTGATGTTAATGTTGACATTAAGTTTGCTTGAGGTAGTGCAAATGGAGGGTTATCTCCTGTTATTGTAAGTTGATTTGAAAGTAATAATATTGTTCCAACAACAACTATTACACCTACTATACCAGCTATTGTAAAGTATTTTTGCATTTCACTCTTGCTTCCACCTATGATGTAAGTAACCTTTTGAGATTGGTTATACCCACCAGCTATAGCTATAGCAACTACTATAAATGTACCAAATAATAATAATGATTTATTATCCGCTTGACCTTTCCATCCCATTATAACAAACACTAATGTTAATATAACTAAAGATGCTATTGTCATACCAGATACTGGTAAGTTTGATGTTCCTATTGTTCCTGTTAAACGTCCTGCAACTATAATAAATAGTCCAGCTAATAATACTGATGCTATAGATCCAACTATTGCCATAGTTACACTTCCAGATATAAGGAATCCTGCTACAAATGCTATTGCTATTCCACCTAATAATATTATAGTTTGAAGAGCTGAACTTCCTTCTCCATCATTAGATGATTTAGCTTTCATAGTTTCTTTAACTGATGCTATTATAGTTGGTATAAGTTTTATTGCTCCTATTATACCTCCACAAAGCATCATACCAGCTCCTATGTATTTTACATAGTTTCCACCGATATCATTTACACCCATTTGACTTATAGCCATTGAAGAGTTGTTCCAAACATTCGCCCCTGCTCCTGCCATTTCAGTAAAATAAGATATTAATGGTGTTATCCCAAAGTTTGCTAATATAGAACCAGCAAACATTGTTAAAGATACTTCAAGTCCTACTATAAACCCTATACCTAAAAGTAATGGATTAACTTCAACTTCGAATTTATATTTATAGAATTTATTTCCTATAAAGCTTATTACATTATTTGTTACATTTAAGAATGACCCTGTTAATACTGTTATAATACCACTTATTCCAAATCCAATACCCATGTACTTCATTGAATCTCCACCTGCATCTGATGCTACAAGTGTTTCGCATATAGCCATTGATTCTGGGTACATAAGCTTTCCATGTTCTTCTATTATTAAATAGTTATAAACAAGTGATGAAACTCCTATACCAAATAGAACTCCACCTACTCCAACTGCTAAACCTTCTAGGAAGCTAACTTGACTACCTATTAGTAATATAGCTGGTAAAACGAAAATCATACCACTAGCAACTGATTCTCCACCACTTGCCATACCTTGTACTATGTTTTTCCCTAGAATACCTTTTCCACTAGCAAATGCTGCAATAAATGCTGATCCTATTATAGACCCTGGTATACCAGCTGCAACTGTAAGTCCTGCCTTCATACCTGAATACGCTGTCGATGCTGCGAATATAGTTGCTAAAAGAATACCTATAATTAATACAGCAACGTTTGCACCTGTTTTTGATTTGTCTGTTATGTAAGGTACATAGTCTTTTCCATGTATTCCTCCATATGCTTCTTTAGACAGTTTTTTGCTCATTTATTTCACCTTCCTTTTTTTAACTAAATCGATTATATCATATTTTTACAAATCGCTTAATTTTTTAAATTTTTAATTAGTATTTTTTATTTAAATTTTTAAAATAATATTTTAAATTTAATGAAACTTCAATAAAATTAAAACAAATTTTTTGTATTCTTACAATATGATAATCTTTAATATAAA
>NZ_JAIXHU010000110.1:0-211 GCF_025671395.1 Paraclostridium sp. AKS73
AAAAGAAAGAAATTCGATTCCGTAAGTAGCGGCGAGCGAACGCGGAATAGCCCAAACCAGTGAAGTTTTCTTCACTGGGGTTGCGGACACATCATCAACAAGAGGTAGTCGTAACGAAGAGAGTTGGAAAGCTCCGCTATAAAGTGTAATAGCCACGTAGTTGAAACGAGAAGACTTTAGATGTGATCCAGAGTACCACGGGACACGTGAA
>NZ_JAIXHU010000111.1:0-203 GCF_025671395.1 Paraclostridium sp. AKS73
TCCCCTATGAATGTGGTGAGCGCACAGGGATTCGAACCCCGGACACACGCCTTAGAAGGGCGTTGCTCTATCCAGCTGAGCTATGCACCCACATTTTTTTAAATTTGGTGCGGATGAAGGGAGTCGAACCCCCACGCCATAGGCGCCAGATCCTAAGTCTGGTGCGTCTGCCAATTCCGCCACATCCGCGCAAATTATTAAGT
>NZ_JAIXHU010000112.1:0-201 GCF_025671395.1 Paraclostridium sp. AKS73
TTAACTTCTGTGTTCGGAATGGGAACAGGTGTATCCTCTTTGCTATAATAACCGCATAATCTTTATTTAGAGTTAGTACTCTAAAAACTGAATAACATTTATTAAGATTAAAATTCACCGTGATCATTTCGCCAACGTCTAAATATTCATATGCATTCATATTTATCCCGTTGCTCAAATAATCTTGGTCAAGTCCTCGAT
>NZ_JAIXHU010000113.1:0-200 GCF_025671395.1 Paraclostridium sp. AKS73
TGATCGTTGCCTTGGTAAGCCATTACCTTACCAACTAGCTAATCAGACGCGGGTCCATCCTGTACCGCCGGAGCTTTGATACAAAAGCCATGCGACTTTTATATGTTATCCCGTATTAGTATACCTTTCGGTATGTTATCCGTGTGTACAGGGCAGGTTACCCACGCGTTACTCACCCGTCCGCCGCTCTCTCCGAAGAG
>NZ_JAIXHU010000011.1:0-82938 GCF_025671395.1 Paraclostridium sp. AKS73
TATAAAATTACAAATAACAAAAGTATGTATAATAAATAAAATATTACCTACTATTTGTTGAAATTAAATTGTTATAATACTTATTTTTTAGTATAATAAAATTGGCGATAAGTAAATAAGGAGGGTTATTATAAACTATGATTAATAGCAATGTAGACCACAGTCTAAAAGTTGTAGAAATGAAAAGTATAACTAAAAAGTTTGGGAATTTCACAGCTAATGATAACATAAATTTGACTGTACATAAAGGTGAGGTACATGCTTTATTAGGTGAAAATGGAGCAGGAAAGTCAACATTAATGAACATTCTTTATGGGCTATACCATCCGACTTCAGGGGAGATATTTATAAAAGGGGAAAACGTTAGAATGGAAAACCCTAATGTAGCGATATCTCATGGGATAGGTATGGTTCACCAACATTTCATGTTAGTACAGCCATTTACAGTTGCTCAGAATATAATACTAGGTACAGAACCTACAAAAGGTATGGGAGCAATAGATATGAAAAAAGCGATAGAAGATGTTAGTGATCTATCAAAAAAATATGGATTACATGTAGATCCTAATTCAAAAGTAGAAGATATAAGTGTTGGGATGCAACAAAGAGTTGAAATATTGAAAGCTTTATACAGAGGTGCAGATATACTAATATTAGATGAACCCACTGCAGTTTTAACTCCGCAAGAAATAAATGAGCTTATGAATATTATAAAGAACTTAACTAAGCAAGGAAAATCAGTAATAATAATAACTCATAAATTAAAAGAAATAAAGGCAGCAGCAGATTATTGTACTATCATAAGAAGAGGTAAAGATATAGGAACGGTAAAGGTATGTGATACAACAGAAGATGAATTGGCAGCTATGATGGTAGGTAGAGAAGTAAGCTTTAAAGTGGATAAAGAAGATTCTAAAGTAGGAGATATAATACTTGAAGTTAAAAATATAAGTGCTAAAGATAATAGAAAAGTACAAGTATTAAATGATTTATCTTTAGAGGTAAGAGCTGGAGAAATTTTAGGAATAGCAGGTGTAGATGGAAATGGTCAATCTGAACTTGTTGAAATATTAACTGGGTTGAAAAAAGCAGATTCAGGAAGTGTAAAGGTTAATGGATCTGAACTTATAAATGAAAAGCCAATTAATATATTTAAAAAAGGTATAAAAAATATACCCGAGGATAGACATAAAAGAGGACTTATATTAGATTTTACAGTTGCTGAAAATACAGTTTTACAAAGATATAAAGAAAAAAGATTCTCTAAAAATGGAGTTCTAAATAATAAAGAAATTGAAAAACATGCAAACGATATAATAAAAGAGTTTGATGTCAGACCTACTGATTTTACATTAAAGGCTAGATCTTTATCTGGAGGAAATCAACAAAAGGTCATAATTGGTAGAGAGGTTGACAACATAAGAGTAGACAGAGCTACTACAGGGCAACCTCAGGTATTAATAGCAACACAACCTACTAGAGGGCTAGATGTTGGAGCAATTGAATTTGTTCATAAAGCGATAGTTGAACAAAGAGATGCAGGCAATGCAGTTTTATTAGTATCTTTAGAACTTGATGAAGTTATGAATCTATCAGATAGAATAGCTGTAATTTATGAAGGAAAAATAGTTGGCATTGTGGATGCTAAGAATGCAGATGAAAATACTTTAGGATTTATGATGGCAGGAGGTGTAGATAATGAGTAATGATGTTAAGGCAAAAAAGAAAATTTCTTTTGCTAATAATATGATAGTATTTTCTATTATATCTATATTTTTAGGATTATTAGTAGGAGCGATAGCTTTAACTATAGCAGGATTTAATCCAATAGAAGCTTATTCAGTAATGATTGAAGGGATCATCGGTAAACCTAAGTATATAGCATGGACTATTATAAAGGCTACTCCATTAATTTTAACAGGTTTATCAATAGCCTTTGCGTTTAAAACAGGTTTATTCAATATAGGAGCAGAAGGCCAGTTTATTATAGGTGCATTAGCAGCAACTATAGTAGGATATACAGTTCATTTACCAGCAATAATACATATACCTCTTACTTTAGCTGTAGCTGCACTAGCAGGAGCCTGTTGGGGAGGATTTGCAGGATTTTTAAAATCTAAATTTGGAGTTAATGAAGTTATATCTACTATAATGTTAAACTGGATTGCGTTTTATCTAAATAATTATATGATAATGCAACCATGGCTAAGAGAAGGTAATAGTGAAGCATCTCATATGATAAATGAGAGTGCGAGTATAAGTATAGATTGGCTAACGGGACTAGTAGGTCCAGCGACAAAAGCTAACTGGGGTATAATAATAGCAATTATATTAGTCTTAATAATAGCTTTTATATTAGCTAAAACAACTTTAGGATACGAACTTAGAGGAGTTGGATACAATAAGTTCGGAGCTGAATATGGAGGAATAAACATAAATTCATCTATATTCAAATCTATGGCTATAGCAGGTATGCTTGCTGCATTAGCGGGAGCAGTTCAAGTTATGGGTGTAGCGCAAAATATAACGGTACTTGCAGCGCCAGAAGGGAATGGATTTGACGGGATAGCTGTTGCACTTATTGCTAACAGTAATCCTATAGGTGTAATTTTCTCAGGATTATTATTTGGAGCACTTAAATATGGTGGAACAAAAATGCAAACTATACAAGCTCCATCAGAAGTAATAAACATTGTTATAGGATCTATTGTTTATTTTATAGCATTAAGCAGTGTAATAAGAATGTTATTTATAAAATATAAGAATAAAAAGAAAAAAGGGGGACTTGAATAATGGAAGATTTAGCTTTAATTTTAAGTACTACTTTAATGTACTCTACGCCCCTTATATTTACAGCGTTAGGTGGAGTATTATCAGAAAATTCAGGTATAGTTAATATAGGATTAGAGGGTATGATGACTATAGGTGCTTTTGCGGGTGCAGCAGCAGGATATTTAGTAGGTAATCCGTGGATAGCGTTTTTGATAGGTGGATTAGCAGGTGGTTTATTTGCATTAATACATGCTATTGCAACTGTAAGTTTTAATGCAGATCATACTATATCAGGTGTTGCTATTAACCTACTTGCACCTGGAGTAGCACTATTCTCTTCTAAAATATTATTTGATGGAGCTACGATGACTCCGACTATAGCTATGGAAAATAAAATACCAAGACCTTTAAATGGTTTATTTGCAGAAGGTAGTATATTAAACACAGTTTTTAATACTTATGCAACAGTATTTATAGCATTTATACTTGTAGCTATAGTATGGTACGTTTTATATAAAACAAAGTTAGGGCTTAGAATAAGATCTGTTGGAGAACATCCAGGAGCTGCAGATACTTTAGGTATTAATGTAAATCGAGTTAGATATATTGCAGTAATTGCATCTGGTATATTAGCTGGTTTAGGAGGAGCATCTATGAGTTTAGCAATTGTTTCTTCATTTAGACCAACGTTAATTTCTGGGCAGGGATATATAGCTATGGCAGCTGTTATATTTGGTAAGTGGAAGCCACAAGGAGCTATGGCAGCTTGTTTATTATTTGGATTCTCAACTGCTTTATCAGTATTCTTTGGAAACCCAGAACTTCCATTTAGAATAAATGAAAATTTATTATCAATGATACCGTATGTAATAACGTTAGTCGTTTTAGTATTATTTATAAAATCTTCTAAAGCTCCGGCAGCATTAGGAAACCCATATAAAAAAGGTGAAAGATAAAAAAGATGATAGCATTGCTATCATCTTTTTTATGTCTAAAATAAATATAAAAAATTATTATTAGTCTATTAAAAATGAAAATAAGTATATAAAATATTAGTTGTATTATAAAAGTAAAATTGATATAGAAGGAACGGTGAAATGAAATTAGTACATAGTAAGCAATCTTTTGTAATTGATGGTGATTTATGTCTAGCATTGGTAGATAAAAGAATTACTTGCGATATAGAATTAGAATTAAAAAGAAGAAATATACAAATAATAAAAACTATAGAATGTAAAGAGTGTTACGATGCTATAAAATATCATCCAGATATATGCGTATGTAATTTAGGGGAAGGAAATATAGTTGTAGCACCAAATGTATATGATTTTTACTTAGAAACATTAACTCCATTAGGTTTTAATGTAATCAAAGGTAGTAGCTACATAGAAAACAAATATCCTAATAATATTCAATATAATGTAACCATAATGGGCAAATTTGCAATACATAATTTTGATTATACAGATAAAGAAATTTTAGAATATATAAATAAAAGAAATCTTGTGAAGATAAATGTAAAACAAGGATACTCTAAATGTTCAATTTGTATAGTTGATGAAAATTCAATTATAACTTCTGATAAGGGTATTTATAAATCTGTAAAGCAATATGGTATAGATTGTCTTCTTATAAGTCATGGAAATATAAAATTATTTCAATTGGATTATGGATTTATAGGTGGATGTACAGGATTTATAAGTAAAAATGACATAGCTTTTTTAGGAAATATAAAAAACATCCAGATTATGAGATTATAAAAAAATTTATAAAATCAAAAAATAAGGAAATAGTAAGTTTAAGTAAAGAACAATTATTAGATTTAGGTTCTATAATTCCTCTTATGACTAGAAAGGAGTGATGACTATGAACAACAAAGAGATTTATCTGAGCTTATTACCTAAATATAAATTAGCTGTAAATCAATTTGTAAAACAAACTAAGTTTAGAAATATTATAAATTACAATGAAGATGTTATAGAAATAAAAATAAGCGCGAAGGATAGAACTGATGAAACAGTATTAGAAATATCAAGAGAAATAACCGATATTTTAATGAAAGTAATAAAAGATGTTATATTAAAGGAATATATACAAAAATCATATGGAGATAAATATAAGCAGGAAATAGAAAAAATATATTTAAAATCATTAGAAGGATTTGAAAAAAAAGATTTGTTATTAAGAGAAATAATATTTTGTAGAATTAATGATTACATATTAAATAATGACCATATAGATGTGGATGGTTTTGTTAAATTTAGAATGAAAGAACTAATGGGATATATATCTAATATCTGTGAAGATGCACTTGAAGAACATTTAATAGAGAAAGATTATGATGAATTTATAAGTGTGTTAAGATATTTTATAAATGTACAAGAAAATAAAATTGATACACTAAAAGTATACATAAGAAAAGATAATTCGTTTATATTATATGATAAAAATGACAACATAATAGAAAATGAAAATGATGAAGAATTAATAAATATGTTTATAAAAGAAAATTTAAATTATGAAGATTTCTTGATTAGTACATTACTTTCTTTGTGTCCTAATCATATAATTATATACGATTCTTTACAAACTAACTCATCTAGAGAAATTATAGATACTATAAAAGCAATATTTGAAGAAAAGGTGGAAGAAAAAATAAATCTTAAAATTGAAAAAATGTATTGAAAAAAATCATTAAAGTATAAAATATATATTGTTTCTAATTAAAATGAGAAGGAGATTTGAGATGAACAATATATATATAATTTTGATGATGGCAATTATTGGAGGTATTATTGGATACGTAACTAACAAATTGGCTATAAAGCTTATATTTAGACCTATTAACCCTATAAAAATACCTATGACGAATTTTGAAGTAATAGGTCTTATACCGAAGAGAAGAAAAGAAATAGCTATAAAAATAGGAGAAGTTATACAAGATGAGTTTGTATCTTTAGATGATATATTAGAAAATTTAATAACAGAAGAAGATAAAGTAAAAGCTACTGAATATATAAAACTTAAAGTTAACTCTATAGTAGAGGAAAAAGCGACTCTTATACCGAGCTATATAAAATCTGTTATAAAAAATTATATAGAGGATATAATAGAAAAAGAAGTAAGTGCTTCTATTGACGAACTAGGAAGTGGAATTGTATCAAAAGCACATGAAAGAGTAAATATACAACAAATAGTAGAAGAGAAGGTTGATAGTTTAGATTTACTTGAATTAGAAAATATAATACTTAGCATAGCAAGTAATGAGTTAAAGCATATAGAATTATTGGGATTAATACTAGGTTTTGTTATAGGAATAATACAAGGTATAATAACAATATTTATATAAATTTTATGTAACAAAAAAATATTTTAAATTATATAATATTTAGAGTTGATATATATCAATTGATTTGATATAATTTGTATTAATATTAATATAGTTGCTATGAAAAGGAAGAGTAAAATAGAAACAATTTTCAGAGAGGATATATCATAGGCTGAAAGTATATCTAAAAATGACTATTTGAAAACTACCTTGGAGCAGAGTTTAGTAGCTTATAAGCGCTTATAAGTAAAAGTACTCGGTTGACAACCTTATAGTCATCAAGAGGGCAATGTTTATAACATGCCAACTTGGGTGGAACCGCGAATGTTACTCGTCCCATGATTTTCATGGGCCGAGTTTTTTTTATTTTATACAAAAAAAATAAGGAGGTAAGGTCATGATAAAAGTTACTTTAAAAGACGGATCTGTAAAGGAGTATGCTAAAGGTACTACAGTTATGGATATTGCTAAATCGATAAGTGAAGGATTAGCTAGAAGTATAGTAGCTGCATCTGTTAATGAAGAGGTTGTTGGGTTAGATTTCGAAGTTAATGAAGATTGCGAATTAAATTTATTTAAATTTGATGATGAAGAAGGAAAAGATGTGTTCAGACATACATCTGCTCACATGTTAGCTCAAGCTATAAAAAGATTATACCCTGAAGCTAAATTAGCTATAGGGCCAAGTATTGAGAATGGATTCTACTATGATATAGACTTAGAGTACAGATTAACTCCAGAGGATTTAGAAAAAATAGAAGCTGAAATGAAAAAAATAGCTAAAGAAGATTTAGCTATAGAGAGATTTGAATTAAGTAGAGAAGATGCTATAAAGTTAATGGAAGAACAAGGGGAAAGCTACAAGGTAGAACTTATATCAGAACTACCTGAGGGAGAAGTTATATCTTTATATAAGCAAGGAGATTTTACAGATTTATGTAGAGGACCACATTTACCTTCTACTAAAAAGGTTAAAGCTATAAAAATTCAAAACGTGACAGGGGCTTACTGGCGTGGAGATGAAAAAAATAAGATGCTACAAAGAATATATGGAACATCTTTTGAGAAGAACAAAGATTTAGAAGCGTATTTACATTTAGTAGAAGAAGCTAAGAAAAGAGACCATAGAAAATTAGGTAGAGAATTAGAATTATTCTTCATACCAGAAGAAGGACCAGGATTCCCATTATTCTTACCAAAAGGTATGGAACTTAAAAATGAATTATTAAAATTCTGGAGAGAATTACACAGAAAAGACGGATATGTAGAAATAGAAACTCCAATAATATTAAATCAAAAACTATGGGAAACTTCGGGACATTGGTATCACTATAAAGAAAACATGTATACTGTAGATATAGATGACATGCAATTTGCTATAAAACCAATGAACTGCCCAGGTGGTATGTTATACTACAACTTTAAGCAGCATTCATACAAAGATTTCCCTATGAGAGTGGCTGAGTTAGGAAGAGTTCATAGACATGAATTATCTGGAGCTTTAAATGGTCTTAAGAGAGTTAGAGCATTTACTCAAGATGATGCACATATATTCATGTTACCGGAACAAATAAAGGATGAAATAAAAGGTGTTGTTTCATTAATAGATAAGGTGTATTCTGCATTTGGATTTGAATATCACTTAGAATTATCAACTAGACCAGAAGATTCAATGGGAACAGACGAAGAGTGGGAAGCGGCTGAAAATGGATTAAGAGAAGCTCTAGAAGAATTAAATCTACCTTATGTAATAAATGAAGGAGATGGAGCATTCTATGGTCCTAAGATAGACTTCCACTTAAAAGACTGTTTAGGAAGAACTTGGCAATGTGGAACTATACAATTAGATATGCAATTACCACAAAGATTTGATATCAGCTATATAGGTGAAGATGGGGAAAAACATAGACCTGTTATGATCCATAGAGTTGCATTAGGGAGTATAGAAAGATTTATAGGTATATTAATAGAACACTATGCTGGTAAATTCCCAACTTGGATATCTCCAGTTCAAGCTAAAATATTACTAGTATCTGATAGATTTAAAGAGTATGCAGAAGAAGTTAGAAATGCATTATTTGATAAAGGTATAAGAGTAGAGCTTGATGATAGAGCTGAAAAAATAGGATATAAAATAAGAGAAGCTCAACTTCAAAAGGTTCCTTATATGTTAGTAGTTGGGGAAAAAGAAGTTAATGAAAAGAAAGTTTCTGTAAGATCAAGAGACAATGGAGAAATGGGTGCAATGGATGTAGAAGCATTTATTGCAAATGTATTAAAAGAAGTAGAAGAAAGAACTAACGTAATTCAAGCATAATAAATAATAAAAAAGTTAGCCTTAAAGGCTAACTTTTTTTATACACATTCTTTTCTTATTATATTTTTTAACTCTTCGTGAGTCATAGTTTCTTTGTCAAATAGATGCTGAGAAACTAAATGAAGGTCATTTAAACTTGAGTTTAGAAGATTAAGAGTTTCTTCATAACAAGAATCTATTATACTAGTAGTTTCTTCTTGGATTTGTTTTGATAAAAAGCTTTTTTGATTTTGATCTATAGTCATAGCACCAAGATTACTCATACCATAATCACAAACCATTTGAGTTGCTATATCAGTTACTTTTTTCAAGTCATCCTTAGCTCCTGTAGATTTATGACCGAATATTATTTCTTCAGCAGCTTTACCTGCAAGTAAGATTTTAATTTTTCCTAAAAGTTCATCTTTAGTATAAATATATCTATCTTCATCTGGAAGTTGAAGTACATATCCTAGTGCTTGGCCTCTAGGTATTATAGATATTTTTGTATAGGGTTTATACCTAATGTATTACTAACTAAAGCATGACCAGCTTCGTGGTAAGACACTATACGTTTTTCTTTTTCAATAAGTTTTGAATTTTTTGATTCAAGTCCAGCGATAACTCTTTCAATAGCTTTGTCAAAATGAATACTATTGATATTTTCGCTGCTTTCTCTTACTGCAAATATAGCAGCTTCATTTGCTATATTTGCTAAGTGAGCACCATTGAATCCGTGAGTTTTTTTAGCTAATAAGTTTAAGTCTACAGAGTTATCAATTGGTTTGTTTTTAGTATGAACTTTTAGTATTTCTAGTCTAGTGTGATAATTAGGTTCTCCTATATGGACATGTCTGTCAAATCTACCTGGTCTAAGTAGTGCATCGTCTAATAGATCTAATCTGTTAGTTGAACCTACAATAAGTATATTAGAATCTTTATTAAATCCATCCATCTCAACAAGAAGTTGGTTTAATGTTTGATCCTTTTCATTATTGCTTTCTAGATGTCTTTTAGCTCCTATTGCGTCAATTTCATCTATAAATATTATACTAGGGGCTTCTTTTCTAGCCTTTTCAAACAATGTTCTAACTCTTTTTGCCCCTACGCCAACATATTTTTCAACGAATTCAGATCCTGTTACATTGAAAATGATGCGTTTGTTTCACCAGCCATAGCTGATGCAAGTAATGTCTTACCTGTACCAGGAGGTCCATAGAATAAAACCCCCTTAGGAATCTTAGCACCCATTTTTTGATACTTTGTTGGGTTTTTCATGAAATCAACTATTTCAAATAGTTCTTCTTTAACCTCTTCTAATCCAGCTACATCGTTGAATGTTGTTTTAGGCTTAGTTGAATCAGAGTTATCATTAGAAGTTTCTTTTTCCATTTTTGTCTGATTAAACGCAGGCGCAGGGTTGTTGATTTTTAAAAAATTATTTAACATTTTCATAGTCAAACACCTCAGTTATAAAAATTGTTGTTGTTACATATATTTGCCGATTTTCAAATTAATATTATTAAATTTTTATATTTTTGAAATTAAAAATATTTAATTCATTAAAAGTATGTCCATAAATCAAATAAATTAATTATAAAAAATAAAAAAATAATTGACACTTATTTAAACTGATGGTATAGTATATAGAGTAATAAAAAACAAGAAGAAGTCCGCTTCTCACCTTACAACAATAAAGTTAGTAAGGTAAATATAAGTTAAGATTTAAGTGTTTTATTAATTGTAGTAACTTATATGGCGGATGATGATATCATTCGCCTTTTTTAATATAAAATTGGAGGTGTCCTACTATTAGTAAGGAATTAGCAATCAATGATCAGATAAGAGATAAGGAAATAAGAGTTCTTTCAGAAACTGGTGAACAACTTGGAATAATGTCTTCTAGAGATGCACAATTAATGGCAAACGAGAAGAATTTAGATTTAGTAAAAATATCACCTAATGCGAACCCACCAGTATGCAAGTTAATGGATTATGGTAAATATAAATATGAGCAATCTAGAAAAGAAAAAGAATCTAAGAAAAAGCAAAAGGTTGTAATTGTAAAAGAAGTTAGATTAAGACCAGGTATAGAGGAAAATGACCTAAATACAAAAGCTAACCAAGCTATGAAATTCCTTAAAAAAGGAGACAAAGTTAAGGTTGAACTTAGATTTAGAGGTAGAGAACTAGGGCATAAGGATTTAGGAAAAAAAGTAATGCTTAAGTTTATAGACCTAGTAAAAGAGTTTGGAGAACCAACAAAAGCCCCTGCATTTGAGGGTAATAATATGGTTGTAATGATAGATCCAAAAAAATAGATATACATTTGAGAGGAGGATATTAATATGCCTAAAATGAAAACTCATAGAGGAGCAGCTAAGAGATTCAAAAAGACTGCTAGTGGAAAATTAAAGAGAGGTAAAGCTTTCAGAAGACATATACTAACTAAGAAAGATGCTAAGACTAAAATGCAATTAAGAAAGTCTGGAGTAGTTAGTGAAGGTGATGCTAGAAGAATAGCACAATTATTACCATACTTATAAGATCGAATACAAATAGATAAAAATTATTTAGAACAGAGAAACGAAGGAGGTTACGACGATGGCAAGAGTTAAAAAAGCTATGAACGCTCGTAAGAAGCATAAGAAAGTATTAAAACTTGCAAAAGGTTACAGAGGATCAAGAAGTAAATTATACAGACCAGCTAACGAGTTTGTAATGAAAGCATTAAAGCATGCTTATGTTGGTAGAAAATTAAAGAAGAGAGATTTCAGAAAACTTTGGATACAAAGAATAAATGCAGCTACTAGAGCTAACGGAATGTCTTATTCAAGATTTATGAACGGATTAAAATTAGCAGGTGTTGAAGTTAACAGAAAAATGTTATCTGAAATGGCTATAAATGATCCTCAAGGATTTGCTAAATTAGTAGAAGTTGCTAAATCAAAATTAGCTTAATTATACAAAACTCTGGGTTAAGACTCAGAGTTTTTTTATGTATTTAAATATAATATTGAATGTGAAACTGCTGACGATTAATAAAATTTGCGCATAAAAAAGGTGAAATTTTTATCAAATGAAAAAATTACATATGTTAAATTTGTGTAAATATATAATAAATATTTTTAAAATTACAAATTTCCATTTAGGTATAGATATATTTAAAAACTAAGTATATAATGTATTTTATTATTGTTATAAGCGCAATAATATAATTAAACACAAGAAAGGTTTAATTTATAATACATACAGGAGGAGATAAAGTAGGTGAAAGAGTTTATTTTAAAGATTAAAAAGCCGATTAATAAATTAAATCCACCTCAAATAATGGTAATTGGTTTTGCTACTGTTATATTAATAGGAGCGATACTACTTACACTTCCTATTGCTACAAACACAGGAGAATCTACTCCGTTTGTAGACGCTTTATTTACGTCTACATCTGCGGTATGTGTAACTGGTTTAGTAGTAGTAGATACAGCTACACATTGGAACTTATTTGGACAAATTGTAATAATTGTATTGATTCAAGTCGGTGGTTTAGGATTTATGACAATAACAACTTTATTTGCATTGATAACGAAAAAAAGGATAAATTTAAAGGAAAGACTTCTTATACAAGAGGCACTGAATCAAATTGACTTATCTGGATTAGTTAAACTAACTAGATATGTATTATTGATGACGTTTGTAATAGAGGGATTTGGAGCGTTAATATTATCAACTGTATTTATACCTGAATTTGGATTAATTAAAGGAATATGGTTTAGTATTTTTCATGCTATTTCAGCATTCTGTAATGCGGGATTCGACCTTATGGGTAATATAAGTGGGCCATTTACTTCAATTACAAAATATGTAAATAATATAACTATAACTCTTACAATTTCAGCACTTATAGTTCTTGGAGGTATAGGATTCCCTGTAATTTTAGATGTAGTAAAGAAGAAAAAACTATCTAGGCTAAATATACATTCAAAAGTAGTATTAATAACTACGGGAACATTAATAATTACTGGGATGGTATTTATATTATTTATAGAATATTCAAACCCCAAAACACTAGGAGATCTTTCATTAAAGGGTAAATTATTAGGATCATTATTTCAATCAATTACACCTAGAACTGCTGGATTTAATACTATAGACTTGGCATCTATGCACCAAGGAAGTTTATTTATAATGATAATTTTAATGTTCATAGGAGCATCACCTTGTTCTACCGGTGGAGGTATTAAAACCGCAACTATTGCAACTATTATACTTTCTGTAAAAAGTTTTATATTTGAAAGAGAAGATATAGAAGTATTTGAAAGAAGAGTAGGTGTTAATGCAGTAAGGAAGGCATTAGGGATATTTTTTATCGGATTATCAGTAGTTGTAATAGGTATTTTAATAATAAATTTAACTCAAGATTCATTTGATTTAATTGAATCTGGATTCGAGGTTGTATCTGCATTTGCAACAGTAGGCTCAAGTATAGGTGGAACACCTAATTTAAATATATTTGGTAAAATAATAATAATGATTTATATGTTTATGGGAAGAGTAGGATTTTTAACTATATTTATAGCTTTAGTATCTAAAAATTCTGCTAAGAAACAAGTTATAAGATTTCCAGAAGGTAAAATTATAGTAGGATAGAAAGTTAGGAGAGAGCAGGTATGAAACAATATATAGTTATAGGTTGTGGAAGATTTGGATCATCAGTGGCAACTACAATGCATTTACTAGGACATCAAGTAATGGCAATAGATAAAAATGATGATTCAGTACAGGCTATATCTGAGAAGGTTACACATGCAGCTATTGTAGATGTTACTGATGAACAAGCGCTTAGAGCTTTAGGCATGGGAAATTTTGATGTAGCAATAATTGCTATAGGTTCTGACATAAGAGCGTCTATAATGGCTACATTAATAGCTAAAGAAATGGGTGTAGAGCAAATTGTATGCAAGGCGAAAGATGAGCTCCAAGCTAAAGTTTTATATAAAATAGGTGCTGACAGAGTTGTATTCCCCGAAAGAGATATGGGAGTTAGAGTGGCACATAATTTAGTTTCAAATAATATATTAGACCATATAGAGTTAGATCCAGACTATTCTATAGTTGAAATTGTTACGCCTAAAGAATGGGAAGGTAAGACATTAATAGAATTAGATTTAAGAGCTAAATATGAAATAACAGTATTAGCTATAAAGTGTGATAAAACTATAAATGTTACACCATCTCCAGAAGAAAAAATAAATGCAGGAAGTATATTAGTTGTTATAGGTCAAAATAGCAAAATAAGTACAATAACAGCAGATAATGACTTTTCATTTAGGAGAAAATAAAAAATGATAGTATCGATAAGTAGTAAGGATAATGAAAAAGTTAAATTAACTAAATCTCTTTTAAAAAGTAAAAATAGGTTAAAAGAGTCTAAATTTTTAATAGAAGGATTTAGAATTTTAACTCAAGCTATAGATTGTAATGCGGATTTACAATATGTATTTATAAATGAAAATTTTGAAACAAAAGAGGAACATGTTGAATTCTTAAAAGTTTTAGAAAGTAAAAATATAAAAGTATATAAAACTACAAATAAGATATTTAATGAGTTTATAGATACAGAAAGCACTCAAGGTATAGTTGGAGTTGTTGGTATACAAAAAAATAATATTCAAGATATTTTAGATGACAATTGCAGATTTGTATTGATTTTAGATAGAATACAAGACCCAGGTAATATGGGTACTATAATAAGAACAGCAGATGCAGCAGGTGTAGATGCTATAATAAACTTAAAAGGTTGTGTAGATATATATAATAGCAAAGTTACGAGATCTACAATGGGATCAATATTTGATATGAAAATAATAAATATGACTCAAGATGAAGTATTAAAAGAATTAAAAGATAGGAAATTTGATATTGTATCAAGTTATTTAAATACAAATAACTTTTATGATGGAGTAGAATATAACTATAAAACAGCTCTTGTTATTGGGAATGAAGCTAATGGTGTTAATGATGAACTTATAGAAAAATCAGACACACTAGTTAAAATACCTATATACGGCAAAGCTGAATCTTTAAATGCAGCGATAAGCTCAGCTATACTTATGTATGAAATCAAAAAATATATGATATAATAGAGTTGTATTGAAAATTCACACTATATATGATATAATTTACAATCAAAGTTTAATATTTAAAATACTATGAAAGAGAAAAGTATTTTAATAGTCATTAGTGCAGAGATAAGTACCTAGGCTGAAAGTACTTTCTAAGTTATTAAAAGAAGTTCCCTCTGGAGTATCATAGCTGAAGTTTAAGTAGGTTATGACGTTTAAAACACGTTACGTTTTTCGAGTGGTTTGAATTATTTTTAATAAATCAAGCTACTAGGGTGGTACCGCGAAACAAAAGCCTTTCGTCCCTAGATAGGGATGAAGGGCTTTTTTTGATGTATAAAAATTAAAGTGAAAGGGTGAATATAGTGCAAGAAAAACTACTTAATTTACAACAAGAAGCATTAAGTGAAATAAAAGACATGCAAGATATAGAGCAAGTAGAGTCTTTAAGAGTTAAGTACTTAGGAAAAAAGGTGAAATAACATCTATATTAAAAGAAATGGGTAAATTATCAGCTGAAGAAAGACCTGTAATAGGAAAGGTTGCTAACGAAGTTAGAGAAGCTATAGATACCTCTATAAGTACTAAAAAAGATGAGTTAAAAAATATTGAAAAGCAAAGAAAATTAGCTGAAGAAGTTTTAGATGTAACTATGCCAGCTAAAGAATTTAAAGTAGGGAAAAAACATCCTATATCTCAAATTATAGATGAAGTAAGTGAAATATTTATAGGTATGGGATTCTCTATAGCAGAAGGACCAGAAGTTGAAACAGTTGGAAATAACTTTGATGCATTAAATGCACCAAAAGATCACCCATCTAGAGATATGAGTGATACATTTTATATAAATGATGAGTTATTACTTAGAACTCAAACATCTCCAGTTCAAGTTAGAACAATGAAAAATGAAGAGTTACCAATAAAAATAATATCTCCAGGTAGATGTTTTAGATTTGATGCTCCAGATGCAACACACTCACCGATGTTCCATCAAATAGAAGGTCTTGTAGTTGGAAAAGACGTTACTATGGCTCAATTAAAAGGAACATTAGATATGTTTGTTAAGAAGTTATTTGGAGAACACACTAAAACTAAATTCAGACCACATAACTTCCCATTCACAGAGCCAAGTGCAGAAGTAGATGTTACTTGCTTTAAGTGTCAAGGTGCAGGATGCCAGATGTGTAAAGGTGAAGGTTGGATAGAAATATTAGGAGCTGGTATGGTACATCCAAATGTATTAAGAAACTGTGGAATAGACCCTGAAGTTTATAGTGGATTTGCTTTTGGTATGGGACTTGATAGAATAACAATGCTTAAGTATGAAATAGATGACATAAGATTATTATTTGAAAATGATATGAGATTTTTAAATCAATTTTAATTAGGAGGATTTGATATGTTAGTACCTTTAAAATGGCTTAGAGACTACGTTGATATAGATAGAGAAACTCAAGAATTCGCTGATATGATGACTAT
Source organism: Paraclostridium sp. AKS73 (assembly GCF_025671395.1). NCBI lineage: Bacteria > Bacillati > Bacillota > Clostridia > Peptostreptococcales > Peptostreptococcaceae > Paraclostridium > Paraclostridium sp. AKS73. The sequence goes on from NZ_JAIXHU010000011.1 coordinate 15,998, forward strand.
GACTGGTTCAAAGGTTGAAAAAGTAGAGTTCTTCGGAAAAGAAACTAATGGAGTTGAAGTATGTAAAATACTTGAAATAGAACAACATCCAGATGCAGATAGATTAAAGGTTACAAAAGTTGAAGTGGCTGATGGTCAAATACTTCAAATAGTAACTAATGCTACAAATATAAATGTTGGAGATTATGTTCCAGTTGCAAGAATAGGAGCTGTTCTACCAGGTGATTTTAAAATAAAAAAGGTAAATTAAGAGGGGTTCTTTCAGAGGGAATGTTCTGTGGAGCAGAAGAATTAACTATACCTTCTCAATATGTAGAAGAACATAAAAAAGATGGAATATATATACTAGATCATCAAGATTCATTTGAACTAGGTATGGATGTAAGAGAAGCATTAGGAATAAACGATGCTTTAATAGAATTTGAAATAACATCAAATAGACCTGACTGTAGATCAATAATAGGAATAGCTAGAGAAGCTGCAGTAACTTTAGGGAAAGAATTAAAATACCCACAAATAACTGTAAATGGATCTAACGAAGAGATGAAGTTTGAAATAGATGTTCAGACAGAACTATGTAAAAGATACTGTGGTAAGGTTATTAAAGATGTTAAAGTAGGGCCTTCTCCATATTGGATGCAAAGAAGACTTATAGAGGCAGGTATGAGACCTATAAACAATATAGTAGATATAACTAATTATGTTATGTTAGAACTTGGTCAACCACTTCATGCATTTGACTTAGAAGATATAAAATATAATAAGATGATAGTAAAACTTGCACAAGAAGGTGAGAAATTTACTACATTAGATGGTGTCCAAAGAACATTAACATCAGATATGTTAGTTATAGGAAACCAAGATAAGACTTTAGATTTAGCTGGTATCATGGGAGGAGAAAACTCTGAAGTAAAAGATAACACTACATCTATATTCCTTGAAGGAGCAAGTTTTGCAAAGGAAAATATAAGAGCAACATCTAAAAAATTAGGATTAAGAACAGAAGCTTCATCAAGATTTGAAAAAGGAATAGATGTAAATCTAACAGAAGCTGCTGTAAATAGAGCTTGTCAATTAATAGAAGAATTAGGTTGCGGTACAGTTCTTAATGGTATGCTTGATTATTACCCTAAAAAGGAAGAAGTACAAAAAATAACTGCTAACCCAGAAAGAATAAATAAACTATTAGGTGTTAATGTACCTATGGATCAATTTATAAATATACTTGAAAGATTAGAGTTTAAGTGTAATTTAATTTCATCTGATAAGTTAGAATTAGAAGTACCAAGTTTTAGATTAGATATATGTGAAGATGCTGATATATTAGAAGAGGTTGCAAGAATTTATGGATATGAAAATATACCATCTGCAACTTTAGAAGGTAATGCTACAGCAGGAGTAAAAACAAATAAACAAAAATTTATGGATAATGTAAAATCTAATTCTATAGCTGTTGGATTAAATGAAATTTTAACATATTCATTTGTAAGTCCAAGAGGAGTAGATAAGCTAAACTTAGCTGAAGATGATGAGAGAAGAGAATTTGTTAAAATTATAAATCCTTTAGGTGAAGAAACTTCTGTTATGAGAACTACTTTAATACCTAATATGTTAGATGTAATATCAACAAACTTATCTCATAAAGTTGAAGAAGTTTATGCTTTTGAATGTGGAAATACATTTAGACCACAAGAAGGATTACCTGTAGAAACTAAGAAATTATCTATAGGAATGTACGGAAAAGAAGTAGATTTCTTCTCTATAAAAGGTGCAGTAGAAACTATATTAAACAATGTTGGATTTGATGGATACGAAGTTGAACCAGAAACTAAAAATTTAACATTCCACCCTGGAAGATGTGCTAAATTAGTGTATAATAATATATGTATAGGGACATTCGGAGAGCTACATCCAGATGTACTAGAAAACTATGATTTAAATCAAAGAGTATATGTTGCAGAGATAGATATTGACTTAGTATTTGAGAACTTAAATAATTCTAAAGTTTATAATCCATTACCTAAATATCCAGCAACTACTAGAGATATAGCTTTATTAGTTAAGGATGAAGTGTTTGTAAAACAAATAGAAGATATAATAAAAGCTAATGGATCAGATATATTAGAAAGCTATCAATTATTTGATGTTTACAAGGGAGCTCAAATAGAAGAAGGGCACAAATCTATAGCATACTCAATAACTTACAGAAGTAAAGATAAAACTTTAACTGATGAAGACGTAGCAAAAGTTCATGATAAGATAGTAAGTGAGCTAAGTGAAAAACTAAATGCGAATTTAAGATCAAATTAATTAAGAAACAAATGTAGGGGGGGTTAGGATGAACAAAGTTACAGTAAAGATACATGGATCGGAATATCCTATGGTATCTGAAAAATCTAAAGATTATATGATAAAAATAGCTCATTATGTGGATGAGGAAATGAGCAGAATAGCAGAAGCTAATTCAATGCTTAGTACATCTCAAGTGGCTATATTATCAGCATTAACTATTACTGATTTGCTATTTGAATGTTCAGAAGAAAATGATAAGCTAACTAAAGAGAATAAAGAATTAGTTAAAAAAGCAGAAAAACCTAACCAAGAAGTTCAACTAGAGATGAAAAAATAAAGTTAGAACTTGATAATAAAGTTGAAGAGCTTGGTAAAAAACAAGATGAAATAGATTCTCTAAAGACAGAACTAAAAAATAAAGCCAATGACTTAGAGGAAATGAATCCTCTTAAAGAAGAGATCGAGGAACTTAAAAAGAATTTAGATGAAGCTAATGAGAAAACTGAGATAGCTGAAAAGCTAGCTTCAGATTTTCAAAACAAATTATATGATTTACAGTTGAAGAACATAGAGTTAGAACAAGAGCTAAATTATATAAAAGCATCTGGAAAACTTTTAAAATAATAGAATACTTTTAGAAACCTTCAGGAAAAATAACCTGAAGGTTTTAGTTTTTAATGACAATAAGGAGGTAGTTATGAATACAGAATTACTAGCACCTGTAGGTAGTTTTGATGCGTTAAAAGCAGCTGTGCAAAATGGAGCAAATGCAGTTTATTTAGGTGGAAAAGAATTTAGTGCTAGAGCCTCAGCGAATAACTTTGATAGAGAAGAATTAAAAGAAGCTGTAAAGTATGCGCATATAAGAAATGTAAAAGTATTTGTAACGGCAAATACACTTATAAAACAATATGAAATAGATGATTTTCTTAATTATATAAAATATTTATATGATATAGATGTTGATGCAGTTATACTTCAAGATATAGGAATGGCTAAACTAATAAAAAGTTTATTACCAGACTTTGAATTGCATGCAAGTACACAAATGGTTGCTCATTCACTAGAAGATACATTATACTTACAAAACATTGGATTTGATAGAGTTGTATTAGCTAGAGAACTTAATATAGATGAAATTGAACATATATGTAAAAATACTGATGTTGATATTGAGATATTTGTACACGGAGCATTATGTGTATGCTATTCAGGGCAGTGTTTAATGAGCAGTATGATAGGAAATAGATCTGGAAACAGAGGTAGATGCGCGCAACCATGTAGACAAAAGTATGAATTAATAGATATAAATTCAGGTAAAGTGATAGATACAGAAGGCGATTATTTATTAAGCCCTAGGGATTTAAATACAATAGAGGAAATAGATAGAGTCATAGAAGCTGGAGTACACTCTTTAAAGATTGAAGGAAGAATGAAACGTCCAGAATACGTAGCAACTGTAATAAGTAGTTATAGAAAACTATAGATACATATATAGAAAAAAATAAAGTAAATGTATCAAATGAAACTATGAATAATTTATATACTATATTTAATAGAAAGTTCACAAAAGGATATTTATTAGGAGAAGTTGGAGAAGATGTTATGAACTCAAATCGACCTAATAATGTAGGGCTTTATATTGGAAAAGTAATTGATTACAACAGAAAAGCTAAGCGCTTAAAAATTAAGCTAGAGAATACACTTAAAAAAGGTGATGGAATTAACTTAGGTGGAGGAACTATAGGAAGAATTATTAAGCAAAACAATATAATAAGCGATATAGGAGAAACTGGAGAACTTATAGAATTAGATTTTATAGGAGAAGCTAAAAAAGGACAAATAGTATATAAAACATCAGATAGTGATTTATTAAACACTATTAAGAAGTCATTTGAAGAAGATGTTGAAACTATAAAAATTCCTATAGATGCTACTATTGAATTGAAACTTGGACAGCCTCCAAAGCTTAGCTTAAAAGATGGATATAAAAATGAAATAACTGTTACAAATGAAAAGCTTGTAGAGAAAGCCATGAAGGTTGCATTGAGTGAGGAAAAGATAGTTTCTCAAATAAAAAAACTAGGAAATACAACATATGTGCTGAGAAATATAGATGTTGATATAGATGAAGACATAAGTTTACCGATAAGTGTATTAAATCAACTGAGAAGAGATGCTATAGATAAATTAAGTAATGAAAGAGTAATTATAAAAAGTAGAAACTTCAAAGATAAGTGCATTAAATTTTCACCAAAAGTTATAAAAGAGGATAAAGATATAAAATTAAGAGTTAAAGTTAAAAATATAGAACAATTAAAAACTGTAGTATTACATGATATAGATGCCGTATACTATGAAGATATAAATACATTAGAAGAAGCTAAAACTATTTGCAATAGAAATATAAAGCTTATATATTCTCCTCCTAGAATACTTAGAAATAAAGATTATAGTATTTTAAATAAATTTGATAAAAACTCTATACAAGCTGGTAATTTAGGTTGCATAAACTTATATAAGGGAAAAGAGATATATATAGATAGCTACTTAAATTCTTTTAATAGTGAAACTATAAATCACTATAAATCAGAAGGAGCAAATACGATTTGTTTATCTCAAGAATTAAATTTAACTGAAATAAAAGATATGTTAAAATATACTAATAGCGAGATAGAAAGTATAGTTTATGGATATACACCTCTTATGATTAGTGAATACTGTCCAATGGGAGTTTTAGTTCGAAATTGTAAAAAGGATAAAAGAAGTTCTGTTTGCAACAAAAGTTTATATGCTCTAAAAGATGATAAAGATAATATGTATAGATTATCTCAGGATATTTTCTGTAGAACTAGCATATACAATTCTAAGCCACTGTGTGTACTAGAAGATTTAAGTGAATTAAATAAATCAGGTATAAATGTATTTAGAATAGATTTAACATTTGAATCAAATGAAGAAATAAATTCTATAATTAAAGCTTTTGTAGAGTGCATAGAAAATGATTTTAAGATGGGTATGAAATGTAAAAAGTTATATAAAGAGCTTGAAGATACTGGATTAACCTCCGGTCATTACTATAAAGGTGTTGAATAATAAAAAAGGATAATATGTATACTAATATTACATATTATCCTTTTTTATGCAACTAATCACGTAAGAGAGTTTTTATGTGAAAATGCATAAAATGAAGTCACAAAATGTACACAAATATTGAAATTTGGAGAGTTTTTTGTTAAATTATGTAGATTAGGGTATAATTTACAATTGTGTAAGTATATTTTCTAAATTTAATTTATACAATTATTTAAATAAAATATAATATAATTTATTGGATTTATATAAATATGTACAAGTTTATTACTAGTTATGTACAACTAAGGGAGGGATTTGATAAATGAATAAGCACAAATTATTTAAATGGATAAAAATAGTTTTTGCATTGGCAATTTTCATTGTAGTAATTAAAGAATTTAAAAATGTATTTGAATCCTTTAATATGGATGTATTTAAAAGATATGCAGATAAGTTAACAGTATCAAACATGTTAATAATAGCTTTATTAGGAATAATATCGTATTTACCATTAAGTTTATATGATTTTATACTTAAAAAAAGAGTTGGAATAAAATTAAACAACTTTAAATTATATAAATATTCATGGATAGCAAGTTCTATTGCCAGTATAGCTGGATTTGGAGGAAGTACAGCAATAGCTCTAAAAACTAATTTTTATAAAGATCATGTTAAAGATACAAAGTTATTAGTAAAAGAAATATCCAAGATAGTTGCTTTAAACCTTACTGGGTTTTCTATGGTTTGTTTTGTTTATGTAATAACAAACTTTGGACAAATAAAACTAAATCAATTTGTAAGTATAATGACAGTATTAATAAGTACTTATTTCCCTATATTATCAATATATTTAATATTTAAATTTTTAAAATCAACGGCAGATCAAAAATAGATATAAAGGATGCAGCTATAATAATGATTATATCTGCTTTAGAATGGATTACTACAATATTTTTAATATATAGTACTATAAGAATTTTAGGAGAACCAGTTTCTGCTGCAAAATTCCTACCAATATTTGTTGTTGCAATTGTTGCGGCAATTGTGAGTATGGCTCCAGGAGGAATAGGATCATTTGATATAACAATGATACTTGGATTAGAAATGCTAAATGTGCCCTCAGAAAAAGTATTATTGGCCATGTTTTTATATCGTGTTTCATATTATATAATTCCTTTAATTATAGGACTTTTATTATATGCTCAAGATTATTTTAAAAATTTAAATGATGACATAAAAGATATAATAATGACAACTTTATCAAAAATCGCACATATAGGACTAGTATTGCTTGTATTATTATCAGGTGTCAGTTTACTAATAACTGAAGCAACTCCTGATTTGGCTCGGAAAATCTTTATAGTAAATAAAGTATCTAGTTTTTCGATAGTTCATATACCACAAAGAATATCTATAGTTATAGGATTCTTATTAATTGCAATGTCTAGAGTGATGATCTATAAATCTAAAGGAATTTATAAGCTAACACTGACATTAATAATTGGTGCAGTTGTAATTACTCTGATAAGGGATCCTTGGTATTATAGAAGTGCTTACCTAGCAATAGTTGCAATCTTATTATGGGTTGGTAAAAAACAATTTTATAGAGAAAGCTTCGTAATGAGATGGGGAGTATTTATACAAGATATAATCTTGCTATTATCATTCCAAGGTTTATACATTTACACAGTTTATGCAAATTTAAATGGGAAAATAGGAAAATTGCCTATTGCAAACTACAAGATACAATCTATAAAACATTATGGATTATCTTTACTAGGATTAAGTATAAGCGGACTTATAATTGCTATATTTTTATTATGGATGATTTACAAAATAAATAAAGACAATGACTTTCCTCGCAAACATATAGATGAATGTGAAGAAGATGTTAAAAATATAATTGGAAAATTTGGAGGATCTCCATTAATACACTATATTTATTTAAAAGATAAATTTGTGTATATAAATGAAAGTAAAGATGTTTTACTTCAATATCAAATATCAGCTGATAAGATAGTAATACTTGGAAATCCTGTAGGAAATAAAGAAAAAGTGCTTGAAACTATTGAGAACTTTTATAATCTAGCTGATTTATATGGATATTCACCAGTATTCTGTGCTATAGATAAAACTATGATGCCTGACTTACATGAAACTGGTTATGAGTTTATGAAATTAGGAGAAGATGGACTAGTGGACTTAAAAAACTTTACACTAGAAGGTAGAAAAATGAAAAGTGTAAGAAATGCACTTTCTAGAGTAGAAAAAGAAGCTTATACATTTGAAATTATACATCCACCATTTTCAGATGAGATGTTTAATCAATTAAAAGAAGTTTCAGATGAATGGTTAGGTGGAAGACAAGAGAAAGGATTCTATATAGGGTTCTTTGATAAAGACTATTTAAATAAGCAACCTATAGCTATAGTTAGAAATAGTGAATATGAGATAAAAGGCTTTAGCAATATAATGCCTATGTATGATAACAATAAAACATTATCTATAGACTTAATGCGTTTTTCACATGAAACATGTAATGGAATAATGGATTTCATATTTGTAAATTTATTTAAATGGGGAAAAGAGCAAGGTTATGAAAGGTTTAACATGGGGATGGCTCCTTTATCTAATGTAGGTAGATCAAAATATTCATTTTTATCAGAAAAATAGCAGCACAAATATATTCTCATGGTCAAAACTTTTATTCATTTAAAGGATTAAAAAGATTTAAAGAAAAATATTGTGATATATGGGAAAGCAAGTATATGGCATATAGAAAGAAAACTTCGTTGCTTACAACTGCATTACAAATAATAATTGTGGCTGAAAAACCAATAGATAAATTAAAATAAAAAACTCCTCTAATTTAGAGGAGTTTTTTATTTTACTACTTCATAGATTTTAATATTGCTACTAAGTAGTTCCATGTATTTTCAGTTGAAGATATGCTTAAGTGTTCATTTGGAGTATGTACATCGTACATATTAGGTCCAAATGATATAGCTTCAGCATGAGGTATCTTATCAAGTAATAAACCACACTCAAGACCAGCATGTAAAGCCATTATTATAGGGTCTTTACCTGTAAGATTTTTAAATGCTTCAACACATATTTTTTCTAATTGTGAACCTTTAGTATATTCCCAAGCTGGATAGTCACTAATTAATTGAAGACTTCCACCAAACTCAGATATTAAAAGATCCATTCTATTTGTTATATCTTCTTTAAGTGATTTAACAGAACTTCTAACAGCACACTCAAATGTAACTGAAGAATCTGTAGTTCTAACAACACCTAAGTTAGTAGAACTTTCAACTAGATTTTCTATATCCATACTCATAGTTTGAATAGCATTTGGTATTAAGTTAAGCATTTTTATAACTCTATTTTTAGAAGTAGAGTCAAGTATTGATTCAGGTGTATTAGTTTCAGAACATACTATTTCAAGCCCTGGATCAGAAGTGCTTAATTCATGTTTAAATGTATTAGTTATATCTTTTACGTGAGTTAAAAACTCATCTATTTGATCGTTATTAACCATTATTACACAATCAGCTTCACGAGGGATAGCGTTATTTTTAGAACCGCCTTCAACCTTTGCAATATCAAAATCAACATGTAAAGAATTTAAAAGTCTTCCTAATAACTTATTAGCATTTCCTCTTTGTTTTATTATATCCATACCTGAATGTCCACCAAGTAATCCTTTTATTTCTAATAAATAAGCTTTTCTAGGAGTTTCTGGTTTTACAAATTTAACTGGTAAAGTTGATAAAGCAGTTACTCCACCTGCACAACTTACTAATAGATAACCCTCTTCTTCTGAGTCTAAGTTTAATATGTATTTTCCTTTTACTAAACTACCATCTAATGCCATTGCACCAGTCATACCAGCTTCTTCATCAACAGTTACAAGAACCTCTAAAGCTGGGTGAGCTATATCATTAGAAGCAAGTATAGCAAGTCCCATAGCAACGGCTATACCGTTATCAGCACCTAAAGTTGTATCAGTTGCATATATATAATCTCCATCTATTCTTAATTTGATTGGGTCTTTCATAAAATCGTGATTAGTACTTTTGTTCTTCTCACAAACCATATCCATATGACCTTGAAGTACTACGCCAGGCGCATTTTCATATCCAGGAGTTGCTGGCTTTCTTATTATTATATTTAGACTCTCATCTTGAATAGTTTCTAACCCTAAGCTTTCACCAAAATTACGTAAGTAGTCACTTATAGCTTTCTCATTTTTTGATCCTCTTGGTATTTGAGATATCTCTTCAAAATACTTAAAAACTAAACTAGGTTGTAAATCTTTTAAAACACTGTTCATAAAAAACATCTCCTTGCTAAAAATTAAATTAAATTATATATATCACAAAATAGATTTGATTATGTATAATATATAAATAGTATAGTACAAAATTACATAAAATACACTTAAAATTTACATAAAAATTTCTTAAGGAGGAAGCATGAATAAAAAATCGTTGAAAATTTTAGAGTTTGATAAAATAACATCATTATTAAAAGAAAAAGCTTCGTCTTCTTTAGGGTTAAAATACATCAATGAATTAGTACCTAGTTCAGACTATGAAGAAGTCAAATATATGCTAGAAGAAACTAGCGAAGCTCAGTCTATACTTATAAAAAGAGGTGGAATAAACTTACAAGGCCTACATGATGTAGAAGACAAAGTCAAAAGGGCAAAAGTTGGAGCGTCTATAGATCCAGGAAGTTTATTAATGGTAGCAGATACTCTAAGAGTAGCTAGACTGTTAAACAATAACTTGTCTTCAAGTGAAGAAGAGGATTTTAATTATCCAATAATACAAGCATTATCAAGTGGACTATATACTTATAGAGAAGTAGAAGATAAGATATACAATGCTATAGTTAGTGAAGTTGAAATTTCAGATAGCGCTTCAAGTGAATTAAGATCTTTAAGAAGAAAAATAATACAAAAAAATCAATCTATACGTTCTAAATTAAATGGAATAATCAGTTCATCGACTTATCAAAAATACTTACAAGATGCAATTATATCAATAAGAGGAGATAGATTTGTAGTACCTGTTAAGGCTGAATATAGAAGTCAAGTATCAGGTATAGTTCACGATCAATCGTCATCAGGAGCAACTTTATTTATAGAGCCTATGAGCATAGTTGAGATGAATAATGAACTTAGACAATTTAGATTAAAAGAAAAAGAAGAGATAGAAAGAATACTAAGTGAATTATCAGCTATGGTTGGAGAGATAAGTGATGATATATTAAGTAATCAAGAAATTCTAGGAAAGATAGATTTCGCATTTGCAAAAGGTAAATTATCATTAGCATTAAAAGGTATAGAACCAAAGCTAAATAAAGAAAATTATATAAATATAAAAAATGGAAGACATCCTTTATTAGATAGAAAAAGCGTGGTAGGAAACGACATAAGACTAGGTGAGGAGTTCCATACATTAGTTATAACAGGGCCTAATACAGGAGGTAAAACTGTTACTATTAAAACTGTAGGTCTATTTGCACTTATGGTACAAAGTGGGTTACATATACCTGCAGATTATGGAACAAGTATGTGCGTTTATGACAATGTATTTGCAGATATAGGAGATGAGCAAAGTATAGAACAAAGTTTATCTACATTTTCATCGCACATGACTAATATAGTATCTATACTAAATGAAGTAACTGAAAATTCATTAGTAATATTTGATGAGTTAGGAGCGGGAACAGACCCTGTAGAAGGTGCAGGACTTGCAATAGCAATACTTGAAGATGTAAATATGGCAGGAGCTAAATGTATAGCGACTACTCACTACAGTGAAATAAAACACTATGCACTTACTAAAGAGGGTGTAGAAAATGCAGCAGTAGAATTTGACCTAGAAAACTTAAGACCAACATATAGATTGTTTATTGGAGTTCCAGGAAAATCTAATGCATTTGCAATATCTAAAAGATTAGGGTTAAGTGATTATGTAATAGATAGAGCTAAAGAGTTTATAGATACAGATACTATAGCTGTTGAAGATGTAATTCATAGCTTAGAAAAATCAAGAGTAGAAGCTGTTGAAGAAAGAGAAGAAGCTTCTAGATTAAGAAAAGAAATTCAAGAGTTAAAAGAAGAATATGAATCTAAGTTAGATAAAATAGCAGCTCAAAGAGAGCGATTATTAGAAGAAGCTAGGCAAGAAGCCTTTAGAATTACGAGACAAGCGAAAGAAGAGACAGAGGCTGTTATAAAAGAGCTTAGAAGATTAGAACAAGAAAGCATGTCTAAAGATAAAAATAGAAAAATAGAAGAATTAAGAAAAGAAATTTCAAACTCTATGGGTGCATTACAACCAAGTGTAAAAAATATGATAGTTCCAAAAACATCATCAAAAGAAATAAAAGAATTAAAGCCTGGAGATGAAGTAAAGGTAATAACTTTAAATCAACAAGGATCTGTAGTTACAGCAGATAATAATAAAAAAGAAGCTGTAGTTCAAATAGGAATAATGAAAATGAACTTGCCATTTAAATCTTTAGAAAAAGCTAAAAAAGATCCAAAGTCTACAGTTACAAAGGCTACTAGAAATGTTATAAAATCTAAATCTGGAAGAGTTAAAAATGATGTGGATTTAAGAGGTATGACTTTAGAAGAAGCTAGAGAAGAGGTAGATAAATACCTTGATGATGCATGTTTAGCAGGGCTTGAAAAAGTAACAGTTATACATGGGATAGGAACAGGAGTATTAAAAAGTGGAATAACTGAAATGTTAAAAAAACATAAACATGTAAAATCTCAAAGACCAGGTCAATATGGCGAAGGTGGTATGGGAGTTACAATAGTAACTTTAAAATAAGGAGATAAAAAATGATATTAGTATCAGCGTGTTTATTAGGAATAAACTGTAAATATGATGGCGATAATAACAACCATGAAATAGTTAAGAAATATTTAAAGGGCAAACAATTTGTTTTAGTTTGCCCTGAACAATTAGGTGGGTTAAGTACACCAAGAATTCCATGTGAAATTGAAAATGGAAATGGATTTGATGTTTTATCAGGTAAATGTAAAGTTAAAAATAAAGATGGAATAGACACAACAGAAAATTTTATAAAGGGTGCTAAAGAAGCTTTAAAAATAGCACAATTATATAATTGTAAAAAGCGATTTTAAAGGAAGGAAGTCCGTCTTGTGGAAGTAATAAAATATATGATGGAACATTTACAGGAAAAAATTAATGGTCAAGGTGTTACAGCTGCAATCCTAAAAAATCAAGAAATACACATTATCAATGAGAAAGACTTGGAAAAGTAGACAGATACTTGAAAAAAAGTATAATTTGTTTTATCATAAAGTGTTATAAGAATAAGGAAGGAGTACTGATATGCAAGATTTTAAAATAGAAGTGGCCAAATCGTTAAAAGAAAAAATAGAAGATTTATCTTTAGAAGAAATAGTTGGGTTAATAGAAACACCACCTAATAGTGAGATGGGAGATTATGCTTTTCCATGCTTTAGATTAGCAAAGGTATTTAGAAAAGCTCCAAATATGATAGCTGCAGACTTAGCTGAAAGCATAGAAGCAAAAGATGCTATATCAAAAGTTGAGCCAGCTGGAGGATATGTTAACTTTTTCGTTAATAAATCTCAATTAGCTAAAAATGTTATTAATGATGTATTAACTCAAGGAAAAAAATATGGTCATAGTGAATTAGGAAAAGATAAGACAGTAGTTATAGACTTCTCATCTCCTAACATAGCTAAGCCTTTCCACATAGGACATATAAGAACAACAGTTATAGGAAATGCTTTATATAAAATATATGATTCTCAAGGATACAATACAGTAAGAGTAAACCACCTTGGAGACTATGGAACTCAATTTGGTAAGCTTATAGTAGCTTTCAAAAAATGGGGAAATAAGGAAGTTGTTGAATCTAATCCAATACCAGAACTATTAAAACTATACATACAATTCCATGATGAGGCTGAAAAGCATCCAGAAATGGAAGATGAAGCTAGAGCTTGGTTTACAAGATTAGAAAATGGAGATAAAGAAGCTACAGATTTATGGCAATGGTTTAGAGATGAAAGTTTAAAAGAATTCTCAAGGGTATATGACTTATTAGATATAGAATTTGATTCATATGCAGGAGAGAGTTTCTATTCAGATAAAATGGATAGAGTAATAGATATAATAAAAGATAAAGGACTATTAGAAGAATCTGAGGGAACAAATATAGTAAACCTAGAAGAATATAATATGACTCCAGCTCTTATAACTAAAAAAGATGGGTCAACATTATATATGACTAGAGACTTAGCCGCAGCACTTTACAGAAAAGAAACTTATGATTTTGAAAAGTGTATATACGTAGTTGGATCTCAACAAAGTTTACACTTCCAACAATTATTTAAAGTTTTAGAGTTAATAGGATTTGAATGGGCTAAAGATATGGTTCACGTTCCATTTGGAATGGTAGCATTAGAAGAAGGTACAATGTCAACTAGAAAAGGAAGAGTTGTATTTTTAGAGTCTGTATTAAGACAAGCTATAGAAAAAACAAAGGAAACTATGTTAGCTAAAAATCCAAATGCTGAAAATGTAGATGAAATAGCTAAACAAGTTGGAGTTGGAGCTGTAGTATTCCAAGAATTATCCAATAGTAGAATAAAAGACTATACGTTCTCATGGGAAAGAACTTTAAGTTTTGAAGGTGAGACAGGTCCATATGTACAATATACTCATGCTAGATGCTGTTCTGTTTTAAGAAAAGCTAATATGGATGTAACTGCAGATGTGGACTATAGCGTATTAAGTGATGCTGATAGTTCGGAAGTTTTAAAATTAATAGCATCATTTAATAATAGTATATTAGCATCAATGAGAAAAAATGAACCACATATAGTAACAAGATTTGTATTAGATTTAGCACAAGCATTTAATAAGTTCTATCATGATAGTCCTATATTAGTAGATGATGTAGAAGTTAAAAAAGCTAGAGTAGCATTGGTTGCAGCTACTAAACAAACTATAGAAAATGCCCTTGCTATATTAGGGATGGGTGCACCTGAAAGAATGTAGCAAATACGTGTTTGTCGAAAAATAATACTTTACATCTAAATTTGGGGTATTGTATAATTAAATTAAGAAATGGCTCTGAAATATGAGTTAATTAGAATTAAAAGATATATATGGAAGTAGAGTATATAAACACTATTCTACTCCCCCCCTACATTTACGGCAGCTAATAGCTGCCTATTTTTTTTAAAAATCAAAGCTATTATATTATAAAAGTATATCAAGTTAATTAATTGATAAAACTATAAGATAGTTTGTAGGTTAGGAAGGTAGTATCTATGAAAGAAGAGTTATTAAAAAAAGCATATATAAATGCATTTAGCATTGAGGATAAATATATAAAAAATATGATTATCTTGAATACTAAGTCTTTAATTGATGATTTAGCTCAGAGATATGTAAAAATAGATAAAAATAGATTGAGAGATGAATTACTTTATTATAGATTTTATGGCGAAAGGCTAGATGATATAAACATAGTAAACATTTTGTTACCAGTTATAATATCCAATACAAACATGAAAAAAAGTGAAGAAGAAGTTGTAAAAGTTATAAAATATTATGTATTGTATAATAAGAAAAATGAATATATGAATGATTTTTTAATTTCTAGTTTAATTTACAATACACTAATTCACTCTATTATAGAAAATAAAGATATAGAGTATGAAGAATTGATGCAAAAAATTAAATCAACAATAATTGAATTTACACATGATATGGAAAAAGCGGAAGTTATTAAATTTGAAATGAAAAGAATACAAGTAATTCAAAGTATAGATAGATATATAGATTTAAAGATAAAAGACTATGAAGATAGTGACATAATAAATAACCTATTAAATGTAATATATGATGTATACATAAATGATAGAGATACTCAAATACAAGGAATAAAAAGCATAAAAAAATCTATATTATCTATTTTAGGATTTGACATGAATGAGAACATAGATAACATAGATTTTATAAACTCTATGGCAGAATATATTATTAAACTTAGAAAATATAAAATAAATAAAAAAGAATATAATATAAAATCTGACCCGAGATATTTAATAAATTTAGAAATTGGAGATATAAAATCAGATCCAATATTAAATAATATTAAAGTTATATATAGAAACTTTTCCAATAATGTTTTAAATATAGGGGTAGTTTCTAAAACGGGTGATTATAATTTTAAATTCAAAAGAGCTTAGTCATTAGTTTCTAAATAATTAACAAAAACTTGTTCATCAGTATTTGTTAAAAAGCAAAGTTCTTTTATAAGACTATTTCTAAGGTCGATGAAATCTTCTAAATTAGTATTTTCATAAGTATATTCTAATGCTTTTATAACAAGCAATAAATCTCTTTTAGATAGTGCATCAATGGATACTTTGTCAAACAATTTCATACAATACTTCCTTTCATATATAATTTAGTGATTTAAGAAATTTATAATATGATATAATTCTACAATAATATAAAAAACCTTCTTTTTATACATAATGTTAGAAAAAATAGTACATGTAATATTTTAACAAAAAATAGGTAATTATAGCTAATAAAATTAAAAAAGAGGTGATTTAGTTGAAAATACTTTTAACAACATTAAATTCAAAATTTATACATACAAATTTAGCGATAAGATATTTAAACCAAATGGTTAAAGATATTGAAGATATAGATGTAGATATAAGAGAATATACAATAAATAACGAATTAGATTTCATACTAAAAGATATATATTCTAATAATTATGATGTAATATTATTCTCAACTTATATATGGAATGTAAATGATATAGTAAAAATATGTAATAACCTAAAAAAGGTGAATAAAAGCGTTAAAATTGCATTAGGTGGACCTGAAGTAACTTATGATAGCGAAGAGTCTATGAAAAAATATGATTTTGTAGATTACATACTTTATGGAGAAGGAGAACTTGTATTTAGAGACTTTGTAAAATCTCTAAAAGGAGAGATTGATATAAAGGATGTAGATGGTCTTGTTTATAGGAATAATGGAGAGGTAGTAAAAACAAACCTATGAAAGACATAGAAAACTTAGACATAATACCTAGTCCTTATGTAGATTTAAATAAAGCAGAATATGAAAATAGAATAGTGTATTATGAAACATCTAGAGGATGTCCTTTTAACTGTCAATATTGCTTATCTTCTACATTACAAGGGCTTAGATATTTTAGCATAGATAGAGTAAAAAGCGATTTAAAGGCACTTATAGATGCTAAAGTATCTCAAATAAAATTTATAGATAGAACTTTCAATGCAAATAAAAAATTTGCAATGGAAATAATGAAGTTTTTAATGGAAAATGACAATGATTACACAACATATCATTTTGAAGTTACGGCACATTTATTAACTGAAGATATGCTAGAGTTTTTAAAAGGATGTAAAGAAGGTTTATTTCAATTTGAGATTGGAGTACAAACTACAAATGAGAAAGTATTAGAAGCTGTAGGAAGAAGAGATGACTTTAGCAAGCTTTCTTATGTAGTTCAAAAAATAGCTTCATACAGAAATATACATCAACATTTAGATTTAATAGCTGGATTACCATATGAAGATTACAATAGTTTTGAGAACTCATTCAATGATGTTTTTAACCTAGGTATAGAACACCTGCAATTAGGGTTTTTAAAGATGATAAAAGGAACGGGAATAAGAAATAATGCAGATGAGCATGAATTTAGATACAAGGATTATCCACCTTATGAGGTTTTATATAACAAATATATAAAATATAATGAAATTTTAAAATTAAAGGACATAGAAGAAATATTAGAAAGATATTTTAATTCAAAGAACTTTGTTCTTTCAATGAGATATATAATTCATAATTACTACAAAGAAAGTCCATTTAAGTTCTTTGAAGATTTTGCAACTTACTTTGATAAAAATGGATACTTTAATATGTCTCAAGGTAAAAATCAATTATATAAAATATTATTAGATTTTTACACTGAAAAAATCAATAAGAATACAGAACTATTTACTGAAATTATAAAATATGACTATATATCTTTAGGAAAGACATCTAATGTACCAGGATTCATGAGTAAGATAGAAGTTGAAGATTTTAAAAATAGATGCCATTTATTTTTACAAAACGAAGAAAATATATTAAAATATATACCTAGATTTGAAAATACTCCTGCTAAGCAAATAATAAAGCATGTACACTTTGAGCCTTTTAAGTTTGATATATTAAAACTAAAAGAAAATATAAATGCTGATTTAGAGAAAAAAGAGAGTATTGTGTTATTTGTTTATGATGATAAAAAGGTGTTTGAGAAATCTAAATCATACACAGTAGAAATATAGGAGGTCAATATGAAGTTTAGAGTTGAAAAATATATATTAAAAAAAGCTGAGGAATTAGCATTTTTAAAAATCAAAAATGGAGCAGACTTTAATTTAAAAGGATATACATTTCCTCAAGGTGGTTTAGATGTTCCCATAAAAAATGATGTATTAGTTAAAGGAATAAAAACTAACACAGCTCAAGATGGATTAAGTTCTATGTCTATTGCCGATGCAATGATATACATAATGGGAATTGATAGCAACTTTAAATATAATGATGAATATAAAAAGTTTCTTAAAGCTATTGAAGAAAATTTAGATCTAGATTTAAAAGCATATATGGGCTATATGTCTAGAAAGTATTTTGAAGTTGGAGATTATACAGATTCTCTAATATATCTAAAGTGTAGTGCAACTTTATACCCAGAAGATATCAATTCACTGTATCACTATGCAATAGTATGTCAAGAGTTAGCTAAAAACCATCAAAAAAATGGTGATGAAAAGCCTATGGAAGCATTCTTATTAGATGCAATAGAAGCTTTAGAGAAAGTTAGAGATTTAGATGAATCATTTGCACTTGCTCATTACCATTTAGGGTATCATTATTACAACCAAAATCAATATATAAAAACTAAGGTTACTTGGGAAGAAGCTATAAAATTAGGATTGCCTGAAGACTTTATGGCTGAGATACAAGAAATATTAGGGAAAATGGATTTTAAAGTTCGATATGAAGAAGGATATAATTTAGTATTCCAAGGTAAAAATGAAGAAGCTTTAGAAAAATTATTACCATTAGCTGATGAGCATGGTGATTGGTGGAATTTATTATTTATGATAGGGTTAGCTTATAGAAATATGAATGATATAGGACAAGCTAAAAAGTATTTTGAAAAAATACTTATAATAAGGCCAAACCAAGTAGATACTTTAGTTGAATTAGGTCTTTGTGAAGCGTCTAGTTATAATATGAAAGGTGCTATAGAGTACTTTGAAAAAGCGGCTAAATTAAAGAAAGAGGATCCAGAAATACTTTGTAATCTAGGGATGGCATACTTAAATGATGGAGACTTAGATAATGCTACTTACTACATAGAAAGAGCATATGAAATAGATTCACAAGATGAAGTTACTCTTGCTTGTTTAAGAGAGTTAAATAAATTTAGATAATATAAATAAAAAAAGCTATAAAGAATAAATCTTTATAGCTTTTTTTTATTTATATTATATTATTAAAAGGAGTAAATAAAGCGATGTCAAATAGATTAAATGTAGCTTTAAAAATTTATACACATATTTATAAGAGGGCAAAAGTAAAGATATAAGGGAGGAGTCACAATGATCAACAACTTAGAAGACATAATAAAGGAGTTAAAGGTAAATAAAAAGGTTAAATTGGCAGTAGCAGCAGCCCAAGATGAAGAAGTTTTACATGCTGTTTTAGATGCAATGAATATGAATATAATAGATCCGATTTTAATAGGAAATTTAGAAAAGATAAAGTTAATAGCTAAAGATCTAAGTTTAAATTTGGAAAAAACTCAAATGATTGAGGCTGAAAGCTACGAAGAATGTGCAGAAATTGCAGTTAAATTAGTAAGTAGCAAAAAGGCAGATTTTTTAATGAAAGGATTATTGGATACATCTATACTGTTAAAACAAGTTTTAAACAAAGAGTATGGATTAAGAACTGATAGTTTATTAAGTCATGTAATGATATATGAAGTTCCAAACTATCACAAATTATTGATACTAACTGACGGAGGTATGAATATAAGTCCTAATTATGAACAAAAAGAAAAAATTGTTTTAAATGCAATAAAAGCTTGCAAATCGCTTAATATTGATAATATAAAAATTGCAGCATTAGCTGCAAAAGAAAAAGTAAATGAAAAATGCAAGCAACTATAGATGCTAAGAAATTGCAAGATGAAAGTGAAGCTGGAATATTTGGATCAAATGTTATACTGGAAGGACCTTTAGCATTTGACTTAGCTGTATCGCAAGAAGCATCTAAAGTAAAAGGTTTTGAAAGCAAAGTTTCAGGAGATGTAGATGTAATTTTAGTACCTACAATAGAAGTTGGAAATGGAATAGGAAAATCTTTAACATATTTCGCAAATGCGAAATCTGCAGGAGTTATAATGGGAGCTAAAAGCCCAATTGTACTTGTTTCAAGGGCTGACAGTCATGAATCAAAACTATACTCTATAGCATATGGGGCATTAATAGCTATGAAAGCTAGATAATATACAAAAACTGTTAAAAAATTACCTAAATTATAGTGAAAGTATATTATATAATTGCTATAATTTAGGTAATTAATAAATATAAAATGCGGCAATGAATGTAGCTTATACAAAATAAAATACTTCTCTTAATTAAATTTATAAAAAGGGGATAGATATATGAGTGAAAAAATATGGTCAATTGATTTGAATACTCAGCTTATGTTGGAGAAGGCTAAAAAAGATGGTGTAGAAACAGCGTTTGATAGAAAGGCTGCTATGAAAGCTGCCTGTGGATTTGGATTACAAGGAAATTGTTGTAGAATATGTGCAATGGGACCTTGTAGAATAACTCCAAAAACACCAAGAGGTATATGTGGAGCAGATGCAGACACTATAGTTGGAAGAAACTTTGCAAGAATGGTAGCTGGAGGGGCAGCAGCTCACTCTGACCATGCAAGAGATATAGCACACACAATGGCACTTGCTAGCCCAGATGGAAATTATAAAATAAGAGATGAAAAAAAACTATTAGATTTAGCAACAGAATGGGGAGTTGCTACAGAAGATAGAGATATATATGATATAGCTCATGAGGTAGCAGATGTAGCTTTAATGGAATTTGGGAAACCTCATGGAACATTAAGGTTCTTAGAAAGAGCACCTAAACAAAGACAAGAAGTTTGGGAAAAATATAAAATTAAACCAAGAGCTATAGATAGAGAGATTGTAACAATAATGCACTCTACTCATATAGGCTGTACATCAGACTTAGATAGTTTAATACATATGAGTATGAGAACATCTTTAGCAGATGGTTGGGGTGGATCTATGATAGGAACACGTTTTAGTGATATCTTATTTGGAACACCTATACCAAGAGAAACAGAAGCAAACTTAGGAGTATTAGAAAATAATAAAGTAAATATAATATTACATGGTCATGAACCTTCACTATCAGAGATGGTAGTATTAGCTGCAGAAGATCCAGAAATGATAGCTTTAGCAAAAGAGGTTGGAGCTGAAGGCATTAACTTAGCAGGAATGTGCTGTACAGCTAATGAGGTTACTATGAGACATGGAGTTAAGATGGCTGGAAACTTCCATCAACAAGAATTGGCAATTTTAACTGGAGCAGTTGAAGCTGTTATAGTAGACGTTCAATGTATATTCCCAGCACTAGCATCATTATCAGATTGCTATCACACTAAATTCATAACAACATCACCAAAAGCAAAAATCACAGGAGCAACTCACATAGAATTCAACGAAGAAGAAGCATTAGAATCAGCAAAAGGTATAGTAAAAGAAGCTATATTAAACTATAAAAATAGAAAAGCAGAAAAAGTATTTATACCAGAGGGGAAATCGTTCGCAACGGTTGGATATAGTATAGAAGCTATATTATCTCAATTAGATAGAGTTGTGAACTCACAAATAGATGAACCAGGAACTATAAAACCATTAGTAGACTGTCTAAAATCTGGAGTTTTAAGAGGGGCAGTTGGTATAGTAGGATGTAATAACCCTAAAACAGTAGGTGATGAAGGTCACATAACTGTAATGAAGGAATTAATAAAAAATGACATAATAGTAGTTGCAACAGGATGTGCAGCTCAAGCAGCAGCTAAACATGGTTTATTAAGTAAAGATGCTAGAAAATTAGCAGGTAAAGGATTAGCTACAGTTTGTGAATTAGCAGATATACCACCAGTTCTTCACATGGGTTCATGTGTAGATATAAGTCGTATATTAGAAGTTGTAGCAGCTTGTGCTAGCTATTTAGATTTAGATATGAATGATCTTCCAGTAGCTGGGGTTGCACCAGAGTGGATGTCAGAAAAAGCTGTTGCAATAGCTTCATACGTTGTATCTTCAGGAATAGATACATTCTTAGGTGTTATGCCTCCTGTTGGTGGTTCTGCTAATATGGTAGAAAAATTAACTAATACAATTACTGAGCATGTAGGAGCTAAATTTGCAGTACATGAAAATCCACAAGAGTTAGCAAGTGCAATAGTAAACAATATAGAATCTAAACGCCCTCATTTTGAAGAGGTAGTATACGAGAAAAATAATAAAAAAGTTACAGCAGAAGCTTAAAAAATAAAAAATAAACTAATGACAGAGGGAGAGAGATATGAAAATAGCAATAACAGGTAAAGGTGGAGTAGGAAAAACAACTTTTTCTTCAATGTTATCAAGAACATTTGCTGATGAAGGATATAGAGTTGTAGCAGTTGATGCAGATCCAGATGCAAACTTAGGTTTAGCATTAGGTTTTCCAACTGAAATTTCAGAATCGATAACTCCTATTTCAGAAATGAAAAAATTAGTTTCTGAAAGAACAGGAGCTGAAGCTCAAAGCTTTGGAAAAATGTTTAAAATGAATCCTAAAGTAGATGATATTCCAGACTTATACTGTAAGGAATACAACAATGTAAGGTTACTTACTTTAGGAACTGTTGATTCTGGAGGATCGGGATGTGTATGTCCAGAACATGTTTTATTAAAAAGATTATGTTCTCATTTGATACTACAAAATAAAGATGTAGTAATAATGGATATGGAAGCGGGCATAGAACATTTAGGAAGAGGAACAGCACAAGGAGTGGATGCCTTTATAGTTGTTGTTGAACCAGGAGAAAGAAGTTTACAAACTTATAGAAAAGTAAAAAAACTAGGTAACGATATAGGTGTAAAAAAAGTTTTTGTAGTAGGGAATAAAATTAGAAATAAGTCAGATGAAGACTTTGTGACTAGTAATTTACAGGATGGCGAATTGCTAGGCTTTATTTACTACAATCAAGATGTTATAGACTCTGATAGAGCAAGCAAATCTCCATACGATGTTAGCTTAGATACTAAAGATCAAATCGTCAAAATAAAAAATAGATTAATGACGAATTCTTAAGATATTAGTATAATAAATATAATGAAGTAAAGTGAGAGGAGATTTAGTTATGGGATTTAAGTCAGATATAGAAATTGCTCAAGAGGCAAAACCTCAAGATATAAGGGAAATAGCTAAAAAATTAGGTTTAACTGATGATGAAGTAGAGCTTTATGGAAAATATAAGGCAAAGGTTGATTATAACTTATTAAAGAAAGATAGCAAAAGTACAAAATCTAAGTTAATATTAACTACTGCTATAAACCCTACTCCAGCTGGAGAAGGAAAAACTACAACTACTATAGGAGTAGCAGATGCATTTGCTAAATTAGATAAAAATGTTTTAGTTGCTTTAAGAGAGCCGTCTTTAGGTCCGGTATTTGGAGTTAAAGGTGGAGCTGCTGGGGGTGGGTATGCTCAAGTTATACCTATGGAAGATATAAATCTACACTTTACTGGAGATTTCCATGCGATAGGAGCTGCAAATAACTTATTAGCAGCTATGTTAGATAACCATATACATCAAGGGAATGCTCTAGGCATAGATCCAAGAAGAATAACTTGGAGAAGATGTGTTGATATGAACGACAGACAGTTAAGAAATATAACTGATGGACTAGGTGGAAAAGCACATGGTGTTCCTAGAGAAGATGGATTTGATATAACTGTTGCATCTGAAATAATGGCAGCATTTTGTTTAGCAAATGACATAATAGATTTAAAAGAAAGATTAGGAAATATTATAGTTGGATACACATACAATAATGAACCAGTAACAGCTAGACAATTAAATGCAAATGGTGCAATGGCAGCATTACTAAAAGATGCATTAAAACCAAATTTAGTTCAAACATTAGAAGGAACTCCTTCATTTGTTCATGGTGGTCCATTTGCAAATATAGCTCATGGATGTAACTCTGTAATAGCAACTAAGATGGCTATGCATTTTGCAGATTATGTTGTAACAGAGGCTGGATTTGGGGCTGATTTAGGTGCTGAAAAATTCTTAGATATAAAATGTAGAATGGCAGACTTAAAACCAGATGCAGTTATAATAGTTGCTACAGTTAGAGCATTGAAATACAATGGCGGTGTAGCAAAAGATAAATTAAATGAAGAAAACTTAGAAGCTTTAGAAGCAGGTTTACCAAACTTATTAAAACATGTTGAGAATATAACAAAAGTATATGGTCTTCCTGCAGTTGTAGCTATAAATAGATTCCCACTTGATACTGAAGCAGAGCTTAAATTAGTAGAAGATAAGTGTAAAGAGTTAGGTGTTAATGTTGCGCTTTCTGAAGTTTGGGCAAAAGGTGGAGAAGGCGGAATTGCAGTAGCTAAAGAAGTTTTAAGATTATTAGATGAAGAAGAAAATAACTTTAAATTCTGTTATGAAGATGATTTGTCTATAAAAGAAAAAATAGAAGCAATAGCTACTAAAATATATGGAGCTGATGGAGTAGATTTTGCTCCAGCAGCAGAAAAAGAGATAGCAAATTTAGAAAAGCTAGGTTTTAGTAAATTACCAATATGCATGGCTAAAACTCAATATTCTTTAACAGATGATCAAACAAAATTAGGAAGACCTACTGGATTTAGAATAACAGTTAGACAATTAACAGTATCTGCAGGTGCTGGATTTATAGTTGCTCTTACTGGTGAAATAATGAAAATGCCAGGACTTCCAAAAGTTCCAGCAGCAGAAAGAATAGATGTTGATGAAAATGGAGTAATATCAGGATTATTCTAGATGGATAGGTGTAGTAAATATAGTTGATTTTTATACAAAAAAACTATATTTACTACTTCCCTACTATATGAAATATTTTTGATTAACTTAAAATTTATGAAGGGGCTTGTAGGAAATATAGTTAATTCCTACTAATAAAGCACTGAAAAGATATGCTTTAAAGTGTTACGGCAGAAACTATATTTCCTATTTAGCTACCTAGTATAATTTTTTAATAAATTAATTTTTATAGGGAGATAAGTATGAAGATAGCACAAAAAAGTTGTATAGAGTTTGTAGATGTACTAGCTTCAAAATCAGCAGTTCCAGGTGGAGGTGGAGCAGCAGCTTTAACTGGGTCTATAGGGATTGCATTAGGTAGTATGGTATGTAATTTAACTATAGGAAAGAAAAAATATGCTGAATATGAAGAAAGTGTAAAATGTATATTAGAAAAAGCTAGAATTTTAGAAAAAGAATTACTAGATATGATAGATGAAGATGCAGAGTGTTTTCTTCCTTTATCAAAAGCTTACGGGTTACCTAGTTCTACAGAAGAAGAGAAAAAGGTAAAAAATGACACTATGGAAAGTGCCCTTAAGACAGCATGTGAAGTACCAATAAAGATAGTAAAGGTATGTTATGAAGCTATAAAACTACACGAAGATTTGGTAGACAAAGGATCAAGGCTAGCAATAAGTGATGTTGGTGTTGGAGTACAATGTCTAAGAGCTGCAATTCTTAGTGGACAATTAAATGTTTTTATAAATATAAATTCTATAAAAGATGGACAATATGTTGAGACTGTAAGAAATGAAGTCAATCAACTTGTTGAAGATGGAGTTAGAATTTGTGATGAAGTTTATAAAAAGGTTGAATTAGCTTTAAACAAATAAACTTTATGTATTTTTAATTTGAAATTTTATGAAATAAGATATAGGGGGCAACAAAAAGATGAACGAAACTAATTTAAAATCACAAATAATAAAAGGTAAGCCTGTGGCAGATAAGATAAGTGAAGATTTAAAAAAAGAAGTTAAAAGCTTAAATGAAATGGGTATAAACCCTAAGTTAGCAATAGTTAGAGTAGGTGAAAGACCTGATGATCTAGCCTATGAAAGAGGAGCACTTAAAAGATGCCAAAACATAGGAATTGAAACGGAAGTAGTAGAGTTAGAGGAGAATATAAGCCAAGAGGAATTTATAAAGGCTGTGCATAAATTAAATGAAGATGATAAAGTTAATGGGATTTTAACATTTAGACCACTTCCAGATCATTTAAGTGAAGATGAAATAAAATATGAGATAAGTCCTAAAAAAGATATAGACTGTTTTAATCCTATAAACACAGCTAAAATAGTAGAAAATGATAAAACTGGATATCCACCATGTACACCAACGGCAGTTATAGAAATATTAAAACACTACGGTATAAGCTTAACTGGTGCAAATATTGTTGTTTTAGGAAGATCTATGGTAGTTGGAAAGCCACTATCAATGCTTTTATTAAATGAAAATGCAACTGTTAATATATGTCATTCTAAAACTAGAAATTTACCAGAAATAGCATCTCAAGCTGATATATTAGTAGCAGCAGTCGGAAAAGCTAAAATGGTTAAAAAGAACTATGTAAAAGATGGAGCAATAGTAATAGATGTAGGTGTAAATGTAGACGATCAAGGTAATTTATGTGGAGATGTTGATATGGAAGATGTATTAGATAAAGTTTCTATGATAACACCAGTACCAGGAGGAGTAGGAGCTGTAACAACTTCTATATTAGCTACTAATATCATTAAAGCTTGCAAGTTACAAAACAAAAATAAATGGGGGTTTTCAAGGGGGAATAGAGATGATAATTTCTGAAAATAAGCCATTTGAAGAGATTTTAGGTTATGTCAAAGATGCTAAAAAACTAGTTTTAGTAGGATGTAATCTATGTGCATCTACTTGTAAAAGTGGTGGAGAAACAGAAATTTTAAAGATGAAAGACTTATTAGAGGCTGAAGGAAAAGAAGTTTTAGGATATAAAGTATTAGACCCTGCATGTAATCTTTTAAAATCAAAGAAAGACTTGAAAGAGTTGAAATCTGAGATAAAAGAAGCTGATGCTATATTGTCCTTAGCTTGTGGAGATGGAACTCAAACAGTGGTTAAAAATATAAAAGATAAACCAGTATATCCAGCAAATGACACTTTATTTATAGGTGAAGTTAAAAGAGTTGGAGAGTTTGAGGAAGCATGTAAAGCATGTGGCTCTTGTGAACTTGCATGGACTGGAGGAATATGTCCGGTTACTATGTGTGCTAAAGGATTATTAAATGGAGCTTGCGGTGGAGCACGAGATGGAAAATGTGAAGTGAATCCTGAAAATGATTGTGCTTGGGTTCTTATATACAATAGATTAAAAGCAATAAATCAACTGGATAACCTATTAGAGGTAAAAGAGCCAAAAGATTATTCAAAAGCGTGTAATCCACGTAGCTTAAGTTTAAAGAAAAAAGAAGCTATGGCAAATGCTTAAATAGTTTTAAAAGGTTGAAGGGGGATAAACAATGAGCT
Organism: Paraclostridium sp. AKS73; assembly: GCF_025671395.1. Lineage (NCBI taxonomy): Bacteria > Bacillati > Bacillota > Clostridia > Peptostreptococcales > Peptostreptococcaceae > Paraclostridium > Paraclostridium sp. AKS73. Next base: position 43,183 of record NZ_JAIXHU010000011.1, read on the forward strand.
TATTAAGAGAAGCTTTAGAAAGCGGTAAGTTTGCAATAACTGCTGAGATGGCTCCTCCAAAGGGAATAGACTTATCACGCTTAGTAGAGTGTGCAAAAGCTGTTAAAGGAAGAGTACATGCTGTTAATGTAACAGATTTTCAATCTGCAGTAATGAGAACAACTTCACTTACTACATGTAAATTGTTGAAAGATGAAGGATTAGAACCAGTTCTACAAGTAACTGGAAGAGATAGAAATAGAATTGCAATTCAAGGAGAATTATTATCAGCTGGTGTGTTTGGAATAGAAAACATGCTAGCATTAACAGGCGACCACACCATAGTAGGAGATCATCCTCAAGCTAAACCTGTATTTGACTTAGATTGTGTTGGTATTTTACAAACAGCACAGAAACTTTCGGAAGGGACAGATATGGTAGGCAATCAATTAAAAGGATCACCAGAATTTTATTTGGGAGCATCCGTGACACCTCGATACACACCTATTGAAATACAATTATTAAAAATGAAAAAGAAAATAAATGCAGGAGCTAAGTTTTTTCAAACTCAAGCTGTATATGATATAGATACAATGAGAGAATTTAAAGAGCATACAAAGGAAATGAATACTAAGATTTTGGCAGGTATAATTCCATTAAAATCTCCAGGAATGGCTAAGTTTATGAATGAGAATGTTCCAGGAATATATGTTCCAGAGGAGCTTATAGATAGATTAAGATCAGTAGGAAAAGAAAACTGGGCAAGTGAAGGAATAAAAATAGCAGGAGAATTAATTCAACAATTAAGAGATGAAGATTTATGTGATGGAGTGCATATAATGGCAATTGGATCAGAAGAAAATGTTCCAGCAATTTTAGATGCAGCAAAATTATAAATTTCATAGGGGGATTGAGAAATGAAAGTAGCGGTAATCGGAGGAGGACCAGGTGGTTATGTAGCTGCTATAAAAGCTGCTATGCTTGGGGCTGAAGTTACAGTTATAGAAAAAAGAAAAGTTGGAGGAACTTGCTTAAACGTAGGATGTATACCGACAAAAGCATTATTAGCATCATCATCATTAATATCATCTATAAAAGAAGCTAAAGGTTTTGGAATACATATAAATGGAGAAGTAGAAGCCAATTTTGATGACATAATGAATAGAAAAAATAAAGTAGTAAGTCAATTAATTAGCGGAATAGAATTTTTATTTGAAAAAAGAGGAATTAAATTAGTTAATGGATTTGGTAAATTAGTAGGTACAAATAAAGTAGAAGTTAATAAAGAAGATGGAAGTAAAGAATTAGTAGAGGCTGACAAAATAATACTTGCAAATGGATCTCAGCCAGTTATACTACCGATGTTTCCTTATGATGGAGATAATATTATAACTAGTGATGAAGCATTAAATCTAAAGCATGCTCCTAAGTCATTGTTAATCGTTGGTGGAGGAGTTATAGGATGTGAATTTGGTCAATTTTTTAGAACTTTAGGAACGGAAGTAACTATTGTAGAAATGTTTGATCAATTACTTCCACTTGAGGATAAAGATGTTGCTAAACAGTTGCAAAGGCAATTTAAAAAAGATAAAATTAAGGTGATGACAGGGGTTAAGATCGGAAAATGTGAAATAGTTGACAATGAGGTCGTAGCAACTCTGTCTAATGGGAAAGAAGTTAAAGCTGAAAAAGCCTTACTATCGATAGGAAGAAAACCTTATCTTGATAATTCGGGAATAGAAGATATAGGAATACAACTAGATAGAGGCAAGGTTATAGTGAATGAAAATTTAGAAACTAACGTTAAAGGTATATATGCAATTGGTGATATAATAAACACACCATTTTTAGCGCATGTAGCATCAAAGGAAGGATTAGTAGCAGCACAAAATGCTGTTTGTGGCAATTCAAAGACTGTAAATTATGCAGCAGTTCCAAGATGTGTATATACTGAACCAGAAGTTGCAGGAGCAGGTAAAACTGAAAAAGAGCTTCAAGAAAATGGTATAGAGTATAATACAGGACAATTCGATTTTAGAGCACTAGGAAAAGCTCAGGCAATAGGACATTTCCAAGGTTTCATTAAAATATTAGCAGATAAAAATGACAAAATAATAGGAGCGTCTATAGTAGGACCTCATGCAACTGATTTATTAACAGAACTATCTTTAGCAGTTCACTTAGGATTAACAGTTGAGGAAGTAGGGGATGTTATACATGCACATCCTACATTATCAGAAGGAATAATGGAAGCACTTCATGATGTTCATGGTGAATGTGTGCATGCAGCTCCTAAATTAGCAAAAGCATAAATAGAATAAATAAGTTCTATTTAGACAAACAAAGGGGGAAATCTTATGGGATTTAATATTGCAGTGGCAGGAAAAGGTGGAACTGGAAAGACGAGTCTCACAGGCCTTCTAATAAACTGCTTAGTAAAAGAAAATAAGGGGCCAATATTAGTAGTTGATGCAGATGCAAATGCTAATATAAATGAAGTACTAGGATTAGATATAGATGTAACATTAGGTCAAATAAGAGAAGAAATAAACCAAAGAGAAAAACAAGGTAATGCATTTCCAGGAGGTATGACTAAAGCTCAATACTTACAATATAGACTGAATACTTCTGTAGCAGAAGGGCCGGGATATGATTTGATAGTTATGGGAAGGTCTGAAGGAGAAGGGTGCTACTGTTATGTAAATGGAATTTTAAGAGAGCAAACAGATAAACTTTCAGATAGCTATGATTACCTAGTTATAGATAACGAAGCTGGTATGGAACATTTAAGTAGAAAAACTACTAAACATATAGATAAATTACTTTTAGTTAGTGACTGTTCAAGACGTAGTATCCAAGCAGTTGCAAGAATAAGAGATTTAGCTAGAGAGTTAAACTTAAATGTAGGAGATATGCAGTTAGTAGTAAATAAAGTTCCAAATGGAATTTTAAATGATGGTGTAAAAGAGGAAATAGAGAAGCATAAATTAGATCTTTTAGGTGTTGTACCTTTAGATGATATGATATATGAATATGATTCTTCAGGTATACCTTTAATAAATTTACCTGAAGATGCTAAGTCAAAAATCGCTATTAAAGATATTATATCTAAATTAGAATTAAATTAGACTAAGGGGGAAAAAAATATGGCATTTAAGATGTCTGTTCAAAAATACTCTGGGAAAATATCAGAGGTTGAAATAGGTTCAGGGGAAAGAGCTATAAAAATAGGAGGAGAAAACATACTTCCTTTTTATAACTTTGATGGAGATCAAGCAAATACACAAAAAATTGGTGTAGAAATGCTAGATGTATATCCAGAAAACTGGACTAGTGAAATTAAAAACTTATATGAAGATGTAGCTAATGATAGTGTTAAATGGGCTAAGTATATAGAAGAAAAAATAGAACCTGATTTTATATGTTTAAGATTAGAGGGTGCAGATCCTAATGGATTAGACAAAACTCCTGAAGAATGTGCAGAAGTTGCTAAAAAAGTTTTAGAAAATGTATCATTGCCAATAGTAATAGCAGGATGTGGAAATCATGAAAAAGATGCAAAGGTATTTGAAAAAGTGGCTCAAGCTATAGATGGATATAATTGCTTATTTATGTCAGCTACAGAAGAAAACTATAAAGGAGTAGGGGCTGCAGCTGGAATGGCTTATGGTCATAAAGTAGGAGCCGAATCTTCAGTTGATATAAACTTAGCTAAACAATTAAATGTTTTACTAACTCAATTAGGGGTTAAGCAAGAAAATATAGTTATGAACGTTGGATGTTCAGCAGCTGGATATGGATATGAATACGTTGCATCTACAATGGATAGAATTAGACTTGCAGCACTTGGTCAAAATGATAAAACATTACAAATGCCAATAATAACACCGGTTTGCTTTGAAAGTTGGAATGTAAAAGAGTCTGTTGCAAGTATAGAAGATGAACCAGCATGGGGTTGTCCGGAAGAAAGAGGAATATCTATGGAAATTTCAACAGCATCAAGTGCTTTAGCTGGAGGATCAAATGCAGTAGTGCTTCGTCATCCAAAATCTGTAGAAACTATAAAAACTTTAATTAGCGAATTAGCATAATAAGTTAAAAGGTTAGGGGGAGAATAATATGGCTTTAAAAGCTTTAGATATATTTAAATTAACACCAAAGAAAAATTGTAAGGATTGTGGTTTTCCAACTTGTATGGCGTTTTGTATGAAAGTTGCATCAGGGGCGTGTGAAATAGGAAAATGCCCTCATATGGCTCAGGAAGCTTTAGATAAATTATCAGAAGCTACTGCTCCACTTATGAAAAGTTTAAAAATTGGAGTAGGAGAAGCACAATATGATTTAGGTGGAGAAACTGTATTATTTAGACATGAAAAAACTTTTTTAAATAAAAATAGATTTGCAGTAGAATTTTGTGACTGCATGACAGAAGATGAAATAAATTCTAAATTAGAAAATATAAAAGCTGTAAACTACATAAGAATAGGTGAAGAAATGAAAGTAGAGATAGCGGCTTTAAGATATACTTCAAATAAAGAATCATATTTAAATTTAATAAATAAAGTTAAACAAAGTAATTTAACTTTAGCATACATGATAATATGTGAAGATGCTCAAGTAGCTAAGGAAGCTCTAGAATTATTAAAAGGCGAAAATCCAGTAGTTTATGGAGCAAATAAAGATAACTACAAAGAGATAGTTGAATTAGTTAAAAATGATAAGTTAGTATTAGGTGTAAATGCATCTAATTTAGAAGAATTATACTCTACAACAGAAGCTATACAAGCTTTAGGATATAAAGAACTTTTATTAGATGCAACTGGAGAAACAATGAAAGACACATTTACAAATGTAGTTCAAATAAGAAGAATATCTTTAAAAGAACAAGATAGAACATTTGGATACCCATCATTAGTATTTGCAAATAAATTAGCTAAAAATGATCCTAATATGGAAGTTGCTATATCTTCAATATTCACAGTTAAATATGGATCTATAATAGTATTAGATGATATAAATTATGCAAAAGCTTTACCTTTATTTGCACTTAGACAAAATATATACACAGATCCACAAAGACCAATGAGAGTAGAAACTAAATTATATCCTATAAACAATCCAGATGAAAATTCACCAGTTTTAGTTACAGTTGACTTTGCACTAACTTACTTCATAATCGCGGGAGAGATAGAAAGATCTAAAGTACCTGTATGGTTAGCAATACCAGATGCAGGAGGATATTCAGTTTTAACTGCATGGGCGGCAGGTAAGTTTGGAGGAAGTTCTATAGCTAACTTTATAAAAGAAATCGGAGTAGCAGAAAAAACTAAGAATAGAGATTTAATAATACCAGGTAAAGTAGCAGTATTAAAAGGAGATATAGAAGATAATTTACCAGGATGGAATGTAGTAATTGGAACAGAGGAATCAATGGAATTACCAAAATTCTTAAGAGAATATAAAGCCAATAAAGAAACTGCTATGGCTTAAATTCAATAAACTATATTTAATAGGGGGAACAAATCACATGGAAAAATTTATGATAATAGGAGAAAGAATACACTGTATATCGCCATCAATAAGAAAAGCTTTAGAAGAGAGAGACCCAGCTCCAATACTAAAAAGAGCTAAAGAACAATTAGACGCTGGAGCTCATTACATAGATTTCAACATAGGGCCAGCTGAAAGAGATGGAGCAGATATAATGACTTGGGGTGTTCAACTACTTCAATCAGAATTTAACAATGTACCATTAGCCTTAGATACTGCAAATAGAAACGCTATAGAAGCCGGACTTAAAGTTTATAACAGAGATAATGGTAAACCTATAATAAACTCAGCTGATGCGGGGGGAAGAATAGAGTTAATAGATTTAGCAGGGGAATACCAAGCTAAAGTTATAGCTTTATGTGCTAAAGAAGGTATCCCTAGAGATAATGATGAGCGTATGGCATACTGCCAAGAATTATTAGAAAGAGGATTAATGGCAGGATTAGAACCAGAAGATATGTTATTTGATCCACTATGCTTAGTTATAAAAGGAATGCAAGATAAACAAATGGAAGTTTTAGAAGCTATAAAAATGATGACTGAAATGGGACTTTTAACAACTGGAGGATTATCAAATGTTTCAAATGGATGTCCTAAACATGTAAGACCTATATTAGATAGTGCATTCGCAGCTATGGCTATGGCAAATGGATTTAGCTCTGCTATAGTAAACCCATGTGATGAAGAATTAATGAGAACTATAAAATCTTGTGACATAATAAGAAATTCTAGTCTTTATGCAGACTCATATTTAGAATTAAATGAAGGTGGATTTGCATATAACGTATAGTAAGTATTTATTTTATATATAGTATAGATATAAAAGGGGGAAATAGAGTGAAAAATTTGTACAGTACTGTTTTTAATGGATCCGAGCAGGCATTAGAAGCTGCAAAAGGATTGCTTAATGAAGCTATAGAAAAACATGGTAAAGACCATAAAGTTGAATTCCCAGATACGGCATATTCGCTTCCTTGCATATATGCTGCAACAGGAAAGAAAATTAATAATTTAGGAGATTTAGAATCTGCACTAGAAATTATTGAAAGTTTAATAAATAAAACTCATTTATTAGAACATGTATTTAATTCAGGATTAGCAACAGCTTTAGCAGCAGAAGTAATAGAAGCTATAAAATACTCAATGAGTGATGCTCCATATAGTGAACCATGTGCAGGGCATATAACAGACCCTATAATAAGATCTCTTGGAGTGCCATTAGTTACAGGAGATATACCAGGGGTTGCGGTTGTACTTGGAGAATGTCCAGATGCAGAAACTGCAGCTAAGATAATAAAAGACTATCAATCTAAAGGATTATTGACATTCTTAGTTGGTAAAGTTATAGATCAGGCTATTGAGGCTGGAGTGAAAATGGGTCTAGAGCTTAGAGTCATACCTCTAGGATATGATGTAACAAGTGTAATACATGTTGTGTCAGTTGCCATAAGAGCAGCACTAATATTTGGAGGATTAGTTCCTGGAGATTTAACTGGATTACTAGAATATACAGCTAAGAGAGTTCCAGCATTTGTAAATGCATTTGGACCATTGACTGATTTAGTTGTGTCTTGTGGAGCAGGAGCAATAGCTTTAGGGTTCCCAGTTATAACAGATCAAGATGTGTTAGAAGTTCCAATGAACTTATTAACTCAAAAAGATTACGATAAGTTTGTAGCAACATCTCTAGAAGCTAGAGGAATAAAAATAAAAATAACTGAAATACCAATACCAGTTTCTTTTGCAGCAGCATTTGAAGGTGAAAGAATAAGAAAAAATGATATGCTTGCTGAATTTGGTGGAAACAGAACAGAAGCTTGGGAGTTAGTTAGAAAGAAAGAGCTATCTGAAGTTGAAGATCACAAGATAGAAATTATAGGTAGTGATATAGATCAAGTTGAAGCTGTAAATGGAGTTGTAAGGTTGCCTCTTGCAGTTATAGTTGATATAGCTGGTAAGAATATGCAAGAAGACTTTGAACCAGTTTTAGAAAGAAGATTACACTACTTCTTAAACTATATAGAAGGTGTAATGCATGTTGGGCAAAGAGATATAACTTGGGTAAGAATCTCTAAAGATGCTGTTGAAAAAGGATTCAGACTAAACCATATAGGAGAAGTTATATATGCTAAGATGCTAGATGAATTTGAATCAGTAGTTGATAAGTGCCAAGTTACTTTAATAACAGATGCAGAAGAAGTAGCTAAATTAAAATCAGAGTATGCAACTCCTAGATATACTGCTAGAGATGAAAGATTAGCTTCTTTAGTAGATGAAAGTGTTGATGAATTCTATACTTGTAATTTATGTCAGTCATTTGCACCTGCACATGTTTGTGTTGTAACACCTGAAAGACTAGGTCTTTGTGGAGCTGTTAGTTGGCTAGATGCAAAAGCAACAAAAGAACTTGATAAAACAGGACCATGCCAACCTATAATAAAAGGTGAATGCTTAGATGACTTGAAAGGTGTATGGCAATCAGTAAATGATGAAGTAAATGCTATATCTCAAGGTGCGGTTGAAAGTGTTACATTGTACTCTATATTAGAAGATCCAATGACTTCATGTGGATGTTTTGAATGTATATGCGGTATAATGCCAGAAGCTAACGGATTTGTTATAGTAAATAGAGAATTTGCAGGGATGACTCCTGTTGGTATGACATTTGGAGAACTTGCTTCAATGACAGGTGGAGGAGTTCAAACTCCAGGATTTATGGGTCACGGAAGACAATTTATATCTTCTAAGAAATTTGCTTATGCAGAAGGTGGACCATCTAGAATAGTATGGATGCCTAAAGAATTGAAAGAATATGTTGCAGATAAGTTAAATGCTGCAATGATGGAATTACATGGAATAGAAAACTTCACAGATATGATTTGTGATGAAACTATATCTACAGATTCTGAAGGAGTATTAGAATACCTAGAAGAAAAAGGTCATCCGGCTTTAAGCATGGAATGTGTGATGTAATATTATCTTATAAAATTTGAGGAGTGAAACAATGAAAGTTATACCAAGTTTAAAATACTGCAAAGAGCATACATGGGTAAAAATAGATGGAGAGTATGCTTATATAGGAATAACAGATTATGCTCAAGATCAATTAGGTGAAATATTATTTGTTGAGATGCCTGAAGTAGAGGATGAATTAACTAAAGGTAGTGACTTTGGAGTTGTAGAATCATCAAAAGTTGCTTCTGATTTAATAGCTCCTATATCTGGAGAAGTTGTACAAATAAATGAAGATTTAGAAGATGAGCCAGAAGCTATAAATGAAGATGCTTATGATGCATGGATAATAAAAATAAAGATGTCAGATCCAGAAGAGTTAGATAGTTTAATAAACTCTGATGGGTATGAAGCTAGTATAGAGGAATAACAAGAAGCTGTTTCAAGTGAAATTGTAAAATCAATTGATCTTGGAACAGCTTTTTTGATTTCAAAATTTGATAAAAATAAAACAAAAATCAAGGTAATATGATTGTTTACATAGAATATATATTTAGGGGATAACTTTGTAACTTAGTGACTTTAAATAAGGGGGATTAGCATGGTTAAAGTAAAAATATTGTCTCATAAAAAAGAGATTGAATGTAACAAAGAGGATAATTTACTAGATGTTCTTAGAGAAAATGATATATTTATCGATGCTCCTTGCAATGGAAGTATGGTATGTGGAAAGTGTAAAGTAAAACTAAAAATGGTAAAGTAGATTCTAAAATGAATATACACATAAATGAAGAAGAAAAAAGCAAGGATATATTCTTTCGTGTGCAAGTAAGGTTATTGAAGATATAGAAATTGAAGTTCCTTCAAAACTTTCAACATCTATGAATGAAATGAAAATTGAAGGTAGTGATAATAATAAAGATAAAAAAATATTTGATAAATCAATCAACATATTAAAAATCAATTCATTAGATTTCAATAAAAAAATATTTAAAAAATATATAGAGATAGATGAGCCAAATTTAGATGATAATATAAGTGATATAGATAGAATTCAAAGACATATTAGAAATAATTTTGGATATGAAAATATAGAGTTTAGTTTGAATTTACTTAGGAAAATCCCTTTAGTAATTAGAGATAATAATTTTAAGGTAACTATAACTTATGAACTGAAAAATAACATTGTTTATTTGATTGATATTAATAATGGAAATACAGAAGATGAATTTTATGGGATAGCTGTTGATATAGGAACTACATCAGTTGTAGTTTGTTTAGTTAATTTAAAAAATAATGAGATTATGGGAAAAGAGTCATCAGGAAATGCCCAAATTAAATATGGGGCAGATGTAATAAATAGGATAATATTCTCAACTAAAAAGGATGGAATTAAACTTCTACAACATGCAATAGTAGAAGAAACTATAAACCCACTAATAGAAAAGTTGTGTAATAAAAATAAAATTGATAAAGAGTATATAAGTTATTTTGTAGTTGCAGGTAATACGACAATGAGTAGCTTATTTTTAGGAGTACATGCGGATTTTTTAAGACAAGAACCTTATATACCTCCATTTGTAAAATCTCCAAATTTAAGTGCTCATGATATAGGATTAAATATAAATAAAGATGCTACTGTATATCTAGCACCATCTGTAGCTAGTTATGTTGGTGGAGATATAACAGCAGGGGTATTATCTGCTGGAATATGGGCTAGTGAAGAAAATGTATTGTTTATAGACTTAGGAACTAATGGAGAGATTGTGTTTGGAAATAAAGACTATATGATGACTTGTGCATGCTCAGCAGGGCCCGCATTTGAAGGTGGAGGAATAAGTTGTGGTATGAGAGCTTCAAATGGAGCTATAGAGAAAGTAGATATAGATAAAAATACTTTAAATCCTAAATTAAAAATTATTGGAGATTGCAATCCAGTTGGAGTTTGTGGTTCAGGAATAATAGATATTATATGTAAAATGATGATAAGCGGAATTGTTGATAGAAGAGGTAAGATTAATAAAGAATTAAAAAATAAACGTATAAGATTTAATGAACATGATATAGGAGAGTATGTGCTTGCATTTAAGGAAGAGTACAATATAGAAAATGATATATCGGTAAATGAAGTAGATATAGATAATTTTATAAGAGCAAAAGGAGCTATATATTCAGGGGCATCTATACTTATAGAAAGCTTGGGCATGGATTTTAGTGTAATAGATAAAGTTTTAATTGCAGGAGGTATTGGAAATAGCTTAGATATAGAAAATTCTATTATGATAGGTTTATTACCAGATATAGATAGAGATAAATTTGACTATATAGGTAATAGCTCTCTTATAGGTTCTTACTTAACATTAATAAGTAATGATGCGAAAGATAAGTTAGAAGAAATAGGAGATCAATTAACATATGTAGAATTAAGCGTATATCCTACATATATGGATGAATTTATATCTGCTTGTTTTTTACCTCATACAAATATAGAACAATTTCCTTCAGTTAAAAATATATTAGGAGAATAAATCTATGAATTTAAATCGAAAAATTAATTTATCATATGATACAAAAGTTAAAAACTTTGGAAATGATATTGAGTTTGCATATCCAACCCAAACCTTAGCAGTGAGTATAACAGATACAAACTGTAGTCTAGGATGTGCTCATTGCAATGGTCATTATTTAAAAAACATGACACCTATAGCTGAATATGAAAAAGATATAAAAAAGAGAAATATAACTAGTATATTATTAAGTGGTGGATGCAGCCAAGATGGAGATGTTCCTATAGATAGTCATATAGAAACTATAAAAAATTTAAAACAAAAGGGCTATAAATTAAATTCACATATAGGACTTATGAATAAAGAAAATATAGATTTGGTCTGCAATTTTTTAGATTATGTATCATTTGACCTTGTATTTGATGAGGATACTATAAAAGAAGTATATAAAATTAATAAAAGCAGAGAAGAATACATAGCTACATATGAATATATAAAAAGATACACAAAGGTAGCTCCACATATATGCATAGGACTAAAGGGTGGAAAGGTAAAAGGAGAATATGAGATTATAGACTATCTTGAAAAAACCAGCCAGATCAATTAACTTTTATAGTTTTAATACCTACAAAAAATACTGAGTATGAAAATGTAGAGCCACCTAATTTAGATGAAGTTATAGATGTATTATGTGAAGCGAGAATAAGGCTTCCAAAAACTAAAATAAATTTAGGCTGTATGAGGCCCAGGGGCAAATATAGAAGTGATTTAGATAAATTAGCAATAGAATGTGGAATAAATAAAATTGTATTACCGTCAAGATCATGTAAAAACTTAGCACTTGAAATGAAGTTAGATATTAAAGAGAGTAAGGAGTGTTGCATATTATGATTAGATTGTCTATTGGAACTGCAATAGAACTTGGTATAAAAAGAGGACAAAGCGACATACCTCCTACTACTGCTTATATAATGATAGGAAATCAGTGTAATAATCGATGTTCATTTTGTTCACAATCCATTGAAAGTAATAGTAGAAAAGATAAACTGTCTAGAGTTTTATGGCCAGAATATACAAAAGAAGAAATTTTAGATGCTTTTAAAAGCTATGAAGGAGAAAATATAAAAAGAATATGCTTACAATCAATGGATAGTGAAGAATCTCTTAATGAAGTAAGAAAATTTGTTAAATATGTCAATTCTAATTTAAATATACCTATATCTTTATCAGCCAAGTTAGAAGATATGGATGAAATTGAAAAATTCTTTGATCTAGGAGTTGAAAAAATAGGTATAGCTATAGATGCTGCAAATAAGGAATTATATGAGAAGATAAAAGGAACTAATTTTGATAAAAAAATAGATTTTATAAAAGAAGCAGGACTTATATATCCAAATAGAATTAGTACGCATATAATCGTAGGATTAGGAGAAATCCACAAAGATATATATGATTTATATAAAACTCTGAAAGGTTATAATATAACAATTAGTTTATTTGCATTTACACCTGTAAAGGGAACTAAAATGGAAGATGTAAGCCAACCTAGTATAGAGAGTTATAGAAGAGTTCAACTTATGACGTATATGATGGATAAAGGGTATAATGGAGATTACTTTAAATTTGGATTAGATGGGTACCTAGAAGAAATAGAGATAGATGAATATATAAAGATGGATATATTAAAAGGAAAGCCATTTGAAATAAAAGGATGTAAGAATTGCAATAGACCATATTATAATGAGAGACCAGGACATACAATATATAATTATTCAAGAAAGTTAAGCAAAGAAGAAATTAAACTAGCAATTAAAGAAATTAACTTAGATATAGGGGAAGCAAAATTATGCAAAAGTGGAGAGTAATAAAAAACAAAACTTATGATGGCTCAATGAATATGGCTATAGACGAAGCTATTACTATTTCGTATAAAGAAGGAAGATGTAAGCCTACACTAAGGTTTTATTCTTGGAATCCTAGTTGTTTAACTATAGGATATTTTCAAAAGTTTGAAAGTGAAGTAGATATAAAAAAATGCAAAGAGTTAAAAATAGACTGTGTAAGAAGAGTTACAGGTGGAAGAGCCGTATTACATCAAAATGAGTTAACTTATTCTATAATTGTAGGAGAAGACAATGAACTGATGGATAAGAGTATAAATAGTTCATATAAGTTCATAAGTGAAGGAATTGCAAATGGATTAAAACTTGAAGGTATAGAGGTTGATGATTTAAGTAAGGGAGAAAAAATTAGTAGAGAGAAGCTTTCAGCTGCGTGTTTTAATGCACATGCTTCATATGAAATAACTATAAATGATAAAAAAGTTGTAGGAAGTGCACAGCATAGAAATGATGGAGTTATATTACAACACGGGTCTATTGTATTGAATTTCAATATAGATGATTTGTATGAAATTATAAAAACCAAATCTCCGGAAATAAAAGAAAGAGCAAAGAAGTTTACGTTAAGTAAGGCAAGTGGTATTGAGAATGAAATAGGAAGAAAAATAGATATAAACAGCCTCGAAAAATCCATTGTAAGAGGAATGGCAAAGACTTTTAACGTTGAGTTTGAAGAGGAAGAGCTAACAGATTATGAACTAGATTTAGCCAAGTGTTTATATAGTAAATATTCTTCAGATGAGTACACAAATAAAAGATAATTTATATAAGTAAAGGAATTGACTTCAACCAAAATTTGGTGTTATACTCAAAATATACAAAGTTATTTGAAATCATGAAGATTTCTTTAAGGGTTTTGAAATACCTTGGAGGGATCTTTTTTTGATTGAGTATAAAATTAATATACTAAGGGGGATTATGTTATGTGTGAATCAGCAGCTTATGTTTTAAAAAACAACAATCTTGAAAGAGTAATGGATAATGTGGTTAGTGTAGACCCATACGAAGGAAAAGTATATTTAACAGATTTACTAGGAGAGCAAAAAATAATCGATGGGGAAATAAAAGAAATAAGACTTATGGATCATAAAATAATAATCAAAGAATCAGTATAAAACAAATTTTAATTTACATAAAAATGTAATTGAGGGGAAGAAAATATGATAATAGCAGTTATAGATGGAATGGGAGGCGGAATAGGAGCTCAAGTTGTATCAGCTCTTAGAGATGAACTTCCATCGTACATAGAAATATACGCACTAGGGACAAACTCAATAGCAACAAGTTCAATGATGAAAGCACACGCTAATAAAGGTGCTACAGGAGAGAATGCTATAATAGTTTCAACAAAAAAAGCTAGTATAGTAGTTGCGCCAGTATCTGCAGTTATACCAAATGCAATGATGGGTGAAGTAACCGCTAGAATTAGTGAAGCAATCTCAGATAGTGAAGCTTTAAAAATATTACTTCCTATAATGCCAGAAGATGTAGAAATGGTGGGATTAGAAGGAAAACCATTATCACTGTTGATAAAGGATGCAGTAAAAGTGATAAAAAAAGAATTTAATATAAAATAAGGGGGATTATAAATGCTATTTAATAAAACTAGTGTAAGAAACCACCATGGTCACGACCATGATCATGAGCATATAGAACATTCAGGTGCGGCTGTAGCTGAAAATAAAGATGAAAAAACTCTCAACATACTTCTTGTTCATTGGGTAAATCACAATGAATCTCATGAAGAAGGATTTAGAGAGTGGGCAGAAAAAGCTAGAGAAATGGGAAAAGAAGAAACTGCTAAAAATATTGAACAAGCAATTGATTACTTAAAAAAATCAAATGAAATGCTATTAGAAGCTAAAAAGAATATGTAAGCAAAATAAGGAGTTAATCTCCTTATTTTTATGTCGAATCAAAAAAATTGTAAAAAACGTTGACATCAAAAAAACAATCTTATATAATCATAGTATGGTAAAAATGAATACGGAGAAGTACTCAAGTGGCTCAAGAGGATCCCCTGCTAAGGGATTAGGCTGGGTTAACCGGTGCGAGGGTTCGAATCCCTCCTTCTCCGCCAGTAAGAACTGTTGATATTTCAACAGTTCTTTTTTTTAGGCAAAGATGATATTTATAACTCTTTAGAAATTAAAAATTTAGATAATGCGTTAATATTGTCGACTATAAAATCATTATTAAACTTTATGGGAATTATAGATCCTAATTTATAAAAAAATATTGTATTTCCATTGCTATCGATACCCTTATTAAGATTTATAAATATATTCAATATATTTTCTTCGGTAGAAATAGTATAAGTATCTCTAAATATATTTAATGGAAGTTTAAATTTTTTCTAGATATAAAATTTAAATGCAAAACAGACTTTGTAATTTTATATTTATTTAAAAGAACTTTATAATTTGAATTGTTTATATTTATATCTATGTAATCCAAACTTTCATCTATTATGTTTTTTATGTTATATATTTTTCCTAAGTAATAAATATCTTCGTAATTATGCAATAGTATTTTTTCTTTTAAACTAATATCTTTACTAATTAGAAAACTTTTATATAACTCAACACTTTCTTTTCCGGATATAGTATCTTCTCGTTGTATGCTCATGTATTTTTCTATTGTTTTTAGTTTACAATCAGATAAAGACAGTTTTTCTTTAAATGGTTTTACAATTCTTAAAATATCAATATCATCACATTTATCTATGGAAAAATCAATATCATTGGAATTAAACCTTGAGTTTAAAAAAGGTATATCAAAAGATACTCCATTAAATGTTATGTGATGATCAAAAGTTTTTATATCATTAATAAACTTTAAAAGTAAATCTTTTTCTTCTTCTTCAGACTCAGCAAAATATTGTTTAATTATAGTTTTGTTATTTAAATTATATAAAACCCCTATTAATATTACTTTACAATATTTAGGGCTAAGACCTGTGGTCTCTATATCGAATACGAAATGATTTTTTGGTATATCAATTAAATTATCTATAGTCTTAGTAATAACTTCCATAGGTTTACTCCTTTTTGTGAATATAGTATATAATATTAATTATAAAATAATATAAAGATAGTTCAAGGTGATAAATGATGATAGATATAAATGGATTAAATAGTAATCAAAAAAGCGCAGTAATGCACATAGATGGACCTTGCATGGTTTTAGCTGGTCCAGGTTCAGGTAAGACAAGAGTTATAACGTATAGAATAGTTAATATGGTTTTAAATAATAATATAAATCCTAAAAATATTTTAGCTATTAGTTTTACAAAAGCTTCATCAACAGAAATGAAAAATAGGGCTCTAAGCTTGAGTCATGATGTTAGATTAAATAAAGTTAGCTATGGTACATTCCATTCAGTTTTCTTTAGAATACTTAGATTTTTGAAAAGTACGAGCTGGATTGTATATTAGATGAAAAGAATAAAAAATTTGCTATAAGAGGAATCTTAAAAAATTTAAATATAGAAAATGCAGAAGATGATGATACAATCTTAAATGTTATAAATGAAATTTCTTATGTCAAAAACGAGTTAATGGATAAATTAGATTTTAATCCAGAAATACTTTCAAAGGATGAGTTTATAAAAGCTTATAATATGTATGAGGATTATAAGGAAAGTATCAAAAAGATAGATTTTGATGATATGCTTATAAAGACTTATCACTTATTACGAAATAATAAAAGAGTGTTAGAAAGAGTCAGAAATGCGTATAGATATATTTTAGTGGATGAATTTCAAGATATAAATAAAGTGCAATTTGAAGTTATAAAGTTAATAGCAAGTCCAAACAACAATATATTTGTTGTAGGTGATGAAGATCAAAGTATATATGGATTTAGAGGATCGAGACCAGACTTTTTATTAGAGTTTGAAAGATACTTTGAAAATAGCAAGAAATATGTTCTTGATATAAATTATAGATCAAAACAAGGTATAACAGATACTGCAAATAAGCTTATTCAATTTAATGAAAATAGATACGAAAAAGTAATTAAGTGTGATAGAGAAGAAAATGGAAGTGTAAACTATATAAAAACTGAAGACTCAGAAGAAGAAGCAAAATTTATAGCTAGAGACATAATTAAAAAATGTGAAGATAATTGTGTTAACTATGATGACTTTGCAGTTATATATAGGACAAATATACAGTCTAGAGCACTAGTAGATGTGTTTATGGATATGCATATACCATTTGTTGTTAGAGACTCAATTGTAACTATATATGACCATTGGGTTGCGAAAGATTTATTAGCGTATTTAAGACTAGGGATAGATACAACATTGAGTGAAGATTGGATAAGAATTATTAATAAGCCATTTAGATATATATCTAAAGATAGTATAAAGCTTGCAAGTGAGGATAGAGACTTCATAGGTGCATTAATAAATAAGGGTGGATTACATCCAAAACAAGTAAAGACATTAAATGATTTAGAAATAGATTTAAGTTATTTAAAGACATTATCGCCTAAGAATGCAATTTCATATATACGTACTAGTCTAGATTATGATAGATATGTATTAGATTATTGTAGTAATAGGAAGATTAAACCAAATGGGTTAATAGAAATTTTAAATGAACTAGAAAGTTCTTCAAGTAACTTTAAAACTATAAATGAATACTTAGATCATATAGAAAAGGTTAAATCTGAGATAGTTGAAAATAGAAATAACAAAAACTCAGAGGGAGTAATATTTACGACTATGCATAGTGCAAAGGGATTAGAATTCCCATATGTATATATAATAGGAGTAAATGAAGGAACAATACCTCATGAAAAATCTTATGATATAGAAGATGAAGAAAAACGAAAATCAGCTATAGAGGAAGAAAGAAGATTATTTTATGTAGGAATAACTAGAGCTCAGGATGAATTACATATAAGTTCACCAAAAACGAAATATGGGAAAAAAGTTTTTGTTTCAAGGTTTATTGATAATATAAAGTCTCCAACAAAAGAAGATATAAATGCAATCAAAATTGGGGATAAGATTTTACATAGTAAATTTGGGGAAGGAAATGTAATAGGGAAAGATGGCAAAATGATAGAGGTTAAATTTAAGGTTGGAGTGAAAGACTTAGATTACTCAATATGCCTAAAAAATGGAATTATAGAGAAAGCATAATAAAAAAGGTTATTCATATGAATAACCTTTTTATTATTTATTTAATAGTATATTCCTTCTTCAAACATATCTTTTAATTCATTTAGATTATTTGTTTTTCCTAAAGCAACTATAAGCTTTATTCTAGCCTTTTGCCCAGGTAAATCACCAGCAAATATACATCCTAGATTTCTTAAATCCCTACCAGAACCTAAATATCCATAACTATCAAAAACTCTACCAGAATGGCATCTAGATGCTATAACAACAGGTATATCTTTGCTTCTAGCATATTCTACACCTTTTAACATTTCTGGAGGTATATTTCCTCTACCCATAGCTTCTATAACTATACCTTTACATCCTTTATCAGCTGCAAACTTTATAAAAGAATCATCCATGCCAACACCTGATTTTATAAGAGCAACATCAGACTCAACTTTATCTACTAAGATTGTTTGTCTATCAACTATATCTCTAGATAACACAAGTTTATCACAGTCAATTATTCCTAAAGGACCACAAGTTAAAGATTTAAAAGTATTTAATGTAAGTGTATTAGTCTTAGTAGCTTCAGATGCTAATAAAACTTCATTACTTAGAACAACTAAAACACCTTTATTATAAGCTTCATCAGAAATAGCAGTACAAACAGCTGCAGCAAGGTTACTTGGACCGTCATATCCAAGTTCATCACTACTTCTCATTGCACCTGTAACTATAACTGGTTTAGGTGTATTCAATGTTAAATCTAGGAAATAGGCAGTTTCTTCTAAACTATCTGTACCATGAGTAACAACAACACCAGAAAATTCGTCTTTTGAAATTATATCGTTTATATAATTTCTTAAACTAAGCATTTTCTCAGGTGTCATATGAGGTCCTGGAATCTCATCGAAGTTGTATATCTCTATATCAGCAACTTTATCTATGTTAGTTACCATAGACATTATTTGCTCCCCAGATAGAGATGGTATAGCAGCACCTATTTTTTCATCCACAGTCATGGAAATAGTTCCACCTGTAAATACTATAGCTACTTTTTTCTTGTTTTGCATAGTATCGACCCCCTAAAATTTTTATTATATATATACATTAAATTATACCAAAAAAAGCGAGATAAATGTAGAATTGAGCATAAAAAAAAAGAGCTTGGGGAAGCTCTTTTTGCGTTAAACTAACTTCCGTTGTCAGTTTAACATTGGATATAAAGTCTATCCGTTCAAAAGGGGTATTGGGAATAGAGATTTTAATTAAGGTTATCAGGGGGATAACCATGTATATATAATACCAAGATTCGACAGAAAAATCAACAGTTTTTGAAAATATATTTAATTAAAATTGAAAATTGATTTTAAACATAAAAAAACCTACTTCTTTTCCGTTAAGAAGTAGGATTTAAATGAATGTATACATCCATTTAAAAGGGGTATTGGGAATAGAGATTTTAATTAAGGTTATCAGGGGGATAACCATGTATACATAATACCAAGATTCGACAGAAAAATCAATAGTTTTGACAAAAAAATTTAAAAAACATTAATTTACGATAAAAATAGATACAAAAAAAAGAATAAGAGCAATAGAAGTGTGTAATTATAGCGCTTTGCTATATAAAAAAAGAGGAAATAGTGGTATAATAGTAAAAGTTTCACTAAAATTATATGATAATTTACATAGTTAATTGGGACAATAATATAGAGTATAAATAGTATGATTAAATACAAAGAAAGTTGGTGTATTAGTATGGAAATATACTTAGATAATAGTGCAACAACTAAGCCATATGAAAAAGTAGTAGAAAAAATGGTATATGCACTTACTACAGATTATGCAAATCCTTCAGCTGTACATAAAAAAGGTGTTGAAGTTGAAAAAATATAAAAAATAAGACAAGAAATAGCTAGAAGTATAGGATGTAAAGATAAAGAAATAATATTTACATCAGGAGGAACAGAAGCTAATAATACAATTATAAGAGGTATTGCAAATCTTCACAAAAAGAGAAAAAATCATATAATAACGACAAACATAGAACATCCATCAGTTTTAAGAACGATGGAAGATTTAGAAGAACAAGGATTTGAAGTTACTTATCTAAAAGTAAATGACAAAGGAATAGTAAATATAGATGATGTAAAAAATGCAATAAAAGAGAATACTATATTAATTAGTATGATGCATGTAAATAATGAAATTGGAAGTATACAACCTATAAAAGAAGTAGGTAAGTATCTAAGCACGTTAAAGGAAAAAGTATATTTACATGTAGATGCAGTTCAGTCATTTGCTAAAATCAATTTTAAACCATCTAGATATAACATAGACTTTATGAGTGTTAGTGGACATAAATTACACGGACCAAAAGGTATTGGATTTATGTACGTAAAGGAAAATAACAAAATAAAACCTATGTTAACTGGTGGAGGACAAGAAATAGGAATAAGATCTGGAACTGAAAATGTAGCTGGTATATATGGACTAGGAGAAGCTATAGATATAATAATGTCAGATTTAAATTCAAAAATAGAGAAAATAGAAAAACTAAAAGTTTTACTAAAAGATTTTATAGTTGAAAATATAGATGATATTAAAGTGAATTCTCCTGAGGACGGTGTATGTCATATATTAAATATATCATTTAAAGATGTTAAAGGAGAGGTACTACTTCATCATTTAGCACAGCAGGGTGTATTTGTATCTACAGGATCAGCTTGTTCATCAAAGAAAAAGGGAAGCCATGTTTTAAATGCAATAGGGCTTACTCCACAAGAAATTGACGGAGCTATAAGATTTAGCTTATCGGATATGACAACAGAAGAAGAAATAAATGAAGCTTGTGAAATAATAAAAAAATCAGTAGAAGAACTTAGATTTATAATAAGAAGACGATAATTAAGAGGTGATAAATTTGTATAATATAGCTATAGTTAAGTATGGAGAAATCGGTGTAAAAGGAAAAAATAGATATATATTTGAAAATAAATTAATAAAAAATGTGAAAAACATGTTAGCTCCTATAGGAAAGTTTAATGTATATAAAGAATATGGAAGAATATATGTTGATTTAGGAGAATATGCAGAAGACTATGAAGAAGTATTAGAAGAAATCAAAAAAGTATTTGGAGTTGTAGGAGTTTGCCCAGGTATAAGAGCAGAAAAAGACTATGATAAATTAAAGCAACTAGCGCTACAACTTTTAGAAGAAAAGATAGAAGAGGGTTCTGAATCGTTTAAAGTTACTTCAAGAAGAGGAGATAAGAGTTTAGAATTAACTTCTCAAGAAATGAGTAAAGATATAGCTGGATTTTTAGTTTATAATGTAAAAGATAGAATAAAAGTTGATGTTAGAAACCCAGAGACAACTATACACTGCGAATATAGACAAAATCATGTAATGGTATATAGTGATACAGTTCCAGGTTATGGAGGTCTTCCAGTTGGAACAAATGGTAGAGCAATGTCTTTATTATCTGGAGGAATAGACAGTCCAGTTGCTTCTTGGATGGTTGCAAAAAGAGGAGTAGAAATTGAAGCTATACATTTCCACAGTTATCCATTTACTAGTGAAAAATCACAAGAAAAAGTAAGGGACTTAGCTCAGATACTAGCAAAATATTGTGGTAAAGTTAGACTTCATAAAGTAAATATATTAGAAATACAAAAGGCAATAGGCGTATCATGTAAAGAAGAAGAAATGACTATAATATCTAGAAGATTTATGATGAAAATAGCTCAAAGAGTAGGAGAAATGAGATTCTGTGATGCATTAGTTACAGGAGAAAGTATAGGACAAGTTGCATCTCAAACTATACAAGGATTAACTTGTACAAATGCTTCTGTATCATTACCTGTATTTAGACCTCTTATAGCAATGGATAAATCAGAGATAATAAAAATAGCTCAAAAAATAGGAACATTTGAAACATCAGTTATACCAGAAGAGGATTGTTGTACAGTATTTTCTCCAAAAAGTCCTGTAACAAAACCTAAATTAGATAGAATAGAGAAATCAGAGTCATCTTTAGATATAGAAAAACTAATACAAGACGCAATCGATAATATGGAAGTTGAAGTATTTGAATTTTAATAAAAAAGGATCTATACCATTTTGTATAGATCCTTTTTTATTATTTATTATGAGCTATTACACCGAACTCAGCTAGTATTTTAGATGCTTTTTCTATATCTTCTTTAGTAGCATCTGGAACATCTTTTAACTCATATTCAAATCCCATGTTTTCCCATTTATGAACACCTAGAGTATGATAAGGAAGTAATTCAACTCTATCAACATTTTTTAGAGTTGAAATGAATTTACCCATAAGCTCTAAGTTTTCTATATCATCTGTTATTCCAGGAACAAGAACGTGTCTTATCCAAACCGGTATATTTCTATCGCTTAAATGCTTAGCAAATTCTAATGTCTTATCTATGCTAACACCTACTAAATCTTTACATTTTTCAGGTACCATATGCTTTAAGTCAAGTAAAACTAAATTTGTGTAATCAAGTACTGGATCTATGACATCTATGTTTACAAAACCAGAGGTATCTAAACATGTATGAATTTCATTTTCTTGAGCTTTTTTAAATAAATCTTTTAAAAATTCAGGTTGAAGAGTAGCTTCACCACCAGAAACTGTTAAACCTCCTCCCGAGAATTTCATATAAGAAGAGTATTTTTTTACTTGTTCTATTATTTCATCAGTAGTGTATTCAGTTCCGCCTTTAACATCCCAAGTATCTCTATTATGACAGTACTTACATCTTAAAGGACAACCTTGCATGAATAATATAAATCTAATTCCAGGACCATCTACAGTCCCAAATGTTTCTATTGAATGAACTCTACCTTTTACCATTTTATCCACCTCGTTAATTATATATTATACTAATAAAATTTATCATCTAAAATAATTGTATACATTATACTTTCTACCCACTATTATAAAACATTAAACTTATAAAGTCTATTAAATAGTTTTTTTAATTCATGGGAATTTATACTTAATTTATTTATTTTAGTACTTAGAAAAAAAGAGTGCAAACTGATGAGGTTTGCACTCTGAATATACTTTGATAATTGATTGTTATAATATGTTTACATTTCTATTAAGTTATAATTAGCACATTTTTCCGTGGAATGTTCTGTTTATAACGTCTAATTGTTGCTCTCTAGTTAACTTGATGAAGTTTACAGCGTATCCTGAAACTCTTATAGTTAATTGAGGGTATTTTTCTGGATGCTCCATAGCATCTTCTAAAGTAGCTCTATCAAATACGTTTACGTTTAAGTGATGAGCGTTTTGAGCAAAGTATCCATCCATCATTGAAGATAAGTTGTTTACTCTTTCATCCATGTCTTTTCCTAAAGCACCTGGTACTATAGAGAAAGTATTAGATATACCATCTTGAGCATGCTCGTATGGTAATTTAGCAACTGATGATAATGATGCTAAAGCACCGCTATTATCTCTTCCGTGCATTGGGTTAGCTCCTGGAGCAAATGGCTCACCAGCTCTTCTTCCGTCAGGAGTGTTACCAGTTTTCTTACCATAAACAACGTTTGAAGTTATAGTAAGTATAGATTGAGTATGATAAGAATTTCTGTAAGTCTTGTTCTTTCTTATCTTGTTCATGAAGCTTTCAACTAATTCAACAGCTATATCATCAACTCTGTCATCGTTGTTTCCGTATTTAGGGAAATCACCTTCAACTTCGAAGTCAACAACTATTCCTTCTTCATTTCTTATAGTTTTAACTTTAGCGTATTTTATAGCAGATAATGAGTCAGCACATACTGATAAACCAGCTATACCACAAGCCATAGTTCTGAATACGTCTCTATCATGTAAAGCCATTTCTAATGCTTCATAAGAATACTTATCATGCATGAAATGTATTACGTTTAATGTATTTACATATAAGTTAGCTAACCAATCTGTAAACATATCGAATTTTGCATAACCTCATCGTACTCTAAGTATTCAGAAGTTATAGGTTCGAATCTAGGTCCAACTTGCTTGAATTTCTTCTCATCTACACCACCGTTTATAGCGTATAATAAAGTCTTAGCTAAGTTAACTCTAGCTCCGAAGAATTGCATTTGTTTACCTATTCTCATTGCAGATACACAACAAGCTATACCGTAGTCATCTCCCCAGTAAGGCTTCATTAAATCATCATTCTCGTATTGAACAGAACTTGTGTCTATTGATACTTTAGAACAGAAGTTTTTGAATCCTTGAGGTAATTGAGTAGACCATAATACTGTTAAGTTTGGCTCTGGAGATGGTCCAAGAGTATATAAAGTATTTAACATTCTGAATGAGTTTTTAGTTACTAATGTTCTACCATCTAATCCCATACCACCTATAGACTCAGTTACCCAAGTTGGGTCTCCAGAGAATAAATCGTTGTATTCAGGAGTTCTTAAGAATCTAACCATTCTTAACTTCATAACGAAATGGTCCATTATTTCTTGAGCTTCTTCTTCAGTTAATACACCAGCAGCTAAATCTCTTTCGAAGTATATGTCTAAGAAAGATGATACTCTACCTAAAGACATTGCAGCTCCGTTTTGATCTTTAACAGCTCCTAAGTATCCGAAGTATGTCCATTGAACAGCTTCTTTTGCGTTAGTAGCAGGTTGAGCTATATCGAATCCGTAAGATGCAGCCATTTTCTTTAATGCTTCTAATGCTTTTATTTGATCAGATAATTCTTCTCTTAATCTTATAACTTCTTCATCTATACATCTAACTTCTAAAGAAGCTTTTTGATCTAATTTATCTTGTATTAATTTATCAACACCGTATAGAGCAACTCTTCTGTAGTCACCTATTATTCTACCTCTACCGTAAGCATCTGGTAAACCAGTTATTATACCAGCACTTCTAGCAGCTCTCATGTCAGGAGTATAAGCATCGAATACACCTTGGTTATGAGTTTTTCTGTACTTAGTGAATATTTCACTTATTTCTGGGTTTAATTTGTATCCGTAAGCTTCACAAGAAGTTTCAACCATTCTTATTCCACCGAAAGGCATTGCAGCTCTCTTTAAAGGAGCGTCAGTTTGAACACCTACTACTGTTTCTAAATCCTTGTTTATATAACCAGGACCGTATGCATCTATTAAAGATACAGTATCAGTATCTACGTCTAATGTTCCACCATTGTCTCTTTCCTTTTTGAAAAGATCCATAGCTTCATTCCATAATTTTTTAGTGTTCTCAGTTGCTCCAGCTAAGAAAGAATCATCTCCCTCATATGGTTTGTAGTTTAATTGTATGAACTCTCTTACGTTTATTTCTTTAGTCCATCTACCAGTTTTGAATCCTTGCCATGCATTCATGTTGATAGCCTCCTTAAGTTTATATGTGTTGAGTATATTTATTTTATAAAATCTAGCTAGATATTTTTTAAACAATATAATCATAACATAGAATTAGTATTTTGTATACAGAATTTTACACTATCTTTTCTTTTTTGATAGATTTTTCTGTTATTTTGTTATATTCATATGATACCCGGTTAAAATGTCGAATAAACATAAATTTTAAGAATAATTTTAAAATTTTTTATACATATAGAATTAAGTTGATTGAATATGTATTTAATAAGGGGGGATATAATGATATTTATAATAGGTCTATTTATAATAGGATTTATACTTATAACAAAGGGTGCTGATATTTTTATAGATTCTACTATATCTGTAGGGAAAAAAACCAACATACCTGAAATTGTTTTAGGTGCAACTATAGTTAGCCTAGCAACTACATTTCCTGAATTGACAGTTTCATTATGTGCATCAATAAAAGGGCACACAACAATGAGTTTAGGAAATGCAATAGGGTCTATAATTTGCAATACTGGGTTAGCACTTGGATTAGTAGCAATTATTAGGCCTTTTAAAGTTGATAAAAAAGTATTTAATTCAAAAGCTACATTATTAATTATATCTATAATTATTTTAATTGTATTAGGATTGGATAAAGTTATAGATAGAAAAGATGCTATGGCTCTAATGGGAATGTTAATTATTTACATGATTAACAATTACAAGAGTATACCTAAAACTAAAATGAGATTAGTATCAGATGCGAGTGCGAGGAAAGATGTAAAATCAATCAATATGTTGAAAATAGGTTTTTTATTTATAGTAGGAATAATTATGATGATAATAGGTTCTAGGCTATTGGTGGATAATGGAATAATAATAGCCGAATATATCGGAGTTCCACAGGGAGTTATAAGTTTAACTGTAATAGCATTAGGGACTTCGCTTCCTGAGTTAGTATCTTGCTTAACAGCTATAAAAAAGAAGCATAATGCTATATCTGTAGGCAATATATTAGGCGCTAATATTTTAAATATAGTTTCAGTAATATCTATATCATCTTTTATAATGATACGCCAATACTTAAACAAACATCAATTATAGATTTTCCATTTATGATAGTATTAGTTTTAATTTTAACAGTTCCTACAATTATAAAGGAAAAAATTTATCGACTTCAAGGCGTCTTAATGCTACTTACATATTTACTGTATTTATTTGTTATATATTTTACATATATAAAATAAAAAAATAGAGGGTTATATAATACCCTCTATTTTGCTTTAAATTGAATACGATATTTACTATTAGGATAAAATATTAATTGCATAATATTTAAAAAAATATATAATTGATAAAGTTAATATAAATTGATAACGGAAAGGAAACAATATATGAATATAGTTAAATTCGATGATTTACCAATAAATGAGAACATAAAAAAAGCTGTATTAGAAATGGGATTCGAGGAACCATCTCCAATACAAGCACAAGCAATACCAAAAATAATTACTGGAGTAGATATTATAGGTCAAGCACAAACAGGTACGGGGAAAACAGCAGCATTTAGTATACCTATATTAGATATGGTAGACCCAGAGGACAAGAGTCTACAAGCGGTAGTTTTATGTCCAACAAGAGAATTAGCAATACAAGTTTCAAGTGAAATAAGAAAAATAGGTAAGTACATGCACGGGATAAAAACTTTACCTGTATATGGAGGACAACCTATAGACAGACAAATAAAGTCGCTTAAGAGTGGGGTTCAAATAGTTATAGGAACTCCAGGTCGTATAATAGACCATATAAATCGTAAGACTTTAAAGTTAGATAAAGTAAAAATGGTTATATTAGATGAAGCGGATGAAATGCTAGATATGGGATTCAGAGAAGATATCGAAATGATTTTAAATCAAACTCCTGAAAATAGACAAACAACTTTCTTCTCAGCTACTATGCCTAAAGGAATATTAGATTTAACAAAAAGATTCCAAAAAGATCCTGAGCATGTAAAAATAGTTAGAAAAGAACTTACAGTTCCTAATATAAAACAATACTATATAGAAACTAAATCTGCTAATAAGTTAGAAGTATTATGTAGATTGGTAGATGTATATAACCCTAAATTATCAGTAGTATTTTGTAATACAAAAAGAGGTGCTGATGAATTAGTTAGTGATTTACAAGCAAGAGGATACTTCGCAGATGCATTACATGGAGATTTAAAGCAAACTCAAAGAGATATAGTAATGGATAAGTTCAGAAATGGAACTATAGATATATTAGTTGCTACAGATGTTGCTGCTAGAGGGATAGATGTTGATGATGTAGAAGCTGTATTTAACTATGATTTACCACAAGATGAAGAGTACTATGTACACAGAATCGGAAGAACAGGAAGAGCTGGTAGAAATGGAATATCATTCACTTTTGTTTTCGGAAAAGCAATGAGAAAGATGAAAGATATAGAAAGATACACTAAATCTAAATTAGAAAAGCATAGCATACCTTCAATATCAGATGTTGAAGAGAAAAAGTAAGCTTATTCTTTGATCAAGTAAAATCTACTATAGAAGAAGGTCATTTAACAAAACAAGTACAATGGTTAGAGAACTTCTGCAAAGAGGAAGATTATGATACTTTAGATATAGCTGCTGCTTTAGTCAAGTTAGCTCTAGGTGACGAGGCGAAAGAAGAAATAATAGAAGAAAGTCATAGCACAGGTGCAGAGTCTGGAATGACTAGATTATTTATCAATATAGGTAGAAAACAAAAAGTTCAAGCTAAAGACATCGTTGGAGCTATAGCTGGAGAAGTTGGAATACCAGGAAAATTAGTTGGAACTATAGATATATATGATAAATATACTTTTGTGGAGATACCAAAGAAACACACTAGAAAAGTTCTTGATAAGATGAAGAACATAAAAATAAAAGGAAATAAAGTTAATATAGAAAAAGCAAATAACAAAAGAAAAAACAATAAATTAGGGACAAGTTTGCCTCCTTTTGAATAATCTATAATAAGACTTCAAAAGGAGGTGTTTTATTTGTCAGAAACAGTATTTCAAATGTTAATATGGTTAATATCTGTAGTTATAACAGTAGGAGGCGGATATTTAATAATATATTTAAAGAATAAAATAGGTAGTGAAAAATTAAGTTCATATTACAATATTGCTAAAATGATTGTAATGAGTATAGAGCAAACACAAACAAATTTAACTTCTGAAGAAAAGAAACAAATTGCAGTAGATCATTTAAAGAAACTAACTAAAAATAAGTTAAGTGATGAAGAAATAGATAGATTAATTGAATCATCTGTATATGAAATGAAAAAATTAATTTTAAATAATAAATTATAGAACATAAAGGGTGTTTCAAATATTTTGGAACACCCTTTTTTTATTAGATTTAGAATTCTAGGTTTAAAGATAATAGTCTTCTTTTAAGTTCATTCATTACGTTAATTTCATCAGTTAAAGAATTTGCATCATAGGTAACTGAAAACCTTAGAAAACTTCCACAATCATCCCAAGGAACGGTAGATACTAAAGCATGAGAAAGTATATAAAGACTTGCTTCTTCAGCACTACTAAATCTAACTCCATTTTTAACACCCTTAGGTATTTTCACATAAGAATAAAATCCAGCATCTGGCTTATTTGTTTTAAATCCAACTTGATTTAAAACATCAATCAACAAATCAAATCTTCTTGAATATCTTTCTTTATTTAAATTAATTAAGTTATGATAGTTATCAAGTGCATAAGCGCCTGCTTTCTGAATAGCCCTAAACTGACCAGAGTCAGTATGGCCTTTTATAGCACAATATAGTTGCATAGCTTTTTTAGAACCTACAACAAATGCTAACCTCCAACCAGTCATATTAAATGCTTTTGATAAAGAATGAATTTCTATACAGACATCAAGGGCCCCATCAACACTAAGAATACTAAGAGGAATACAGTCTCCATAAGTTAAAGCTCCGTAAGCTAAATCAGAAACAATTATGATATCATTTTCTTTTGCAAATTTAACTGCATGCTCATAAAATTTTTTTGTTGCGATTTGACCGGTAGGATTATTAGGATAATTTAAATATAGAAGTTTTGATCTTTTCTTTATATCTGCAGGTATATTGTCTAAATCTGGATAAAAATTATTTTCGGGACATAAAGGGAGTTTATAAATTTCACCACCTAAAAACTTAGAATATGTTCCAAGTACTTGATATGCAGGGGATGGCATTAGACATATATCCTCAGGATTTATAAAACATAGTGGAATCATAGCAAGTACTGGTTTAGAGCCTATTCCATGAACTATATTTTCAGGAGTTATATTTTTCAAATTATACATATTATTTAAATATCTACAAGCTGATTCTTGAAATTCAATAATTCCATTGTCTGAGTAAAATCTATTTTCAGGCTTTCCAGCTTCCATACATAATATATCAACAATAGAACTATCAGCCATTTGATCTGGTTCTCCAACTCCCATATCAATAAGTTTTACATCAGGAAACTTAGATTTAACCTCTTTTGTTATTTTTTTATTTTCTCAAATTTATAGAGTTTATCATTGCTTTCAAAAAATGATGAACCACCAAGTCGGGTAGAAACTTTGTTGTCAATAAAATCCATTATTATTCCTCCAAAACTAATTTAGTATAATATATAATATTTAATAAATAGTTTTTTGATACAATAAAACAAAACTATTTAAATTTCGTTGAAGGATAATAATCTGATTTATAGAATTGAATAAAAAGTATCATTTTTAAATTTGATAGGAGGGGGAAGCTAATGATAAATTTTTCTTTAGACAACAAAAACTTAAAAGTTGAGTTTTTAAGTAAAGAATTGGACCATCATATTGCAAATGAAGTAAGAGAAGAGATTGATTATGTTATACAAGATAAGCAAATCAAGAATATAGTTTTTGATTTTAAAAATATGAATTTTATGGATTCTTCAGGTATTGGAGTAGTTATTGGTAGATACAAAAAAATATCTAGTGAGGGTGGAAAGGTAGCTGTAATTAATTTAAATTCAAGAGTAAAAAAGGTTTTTGATTTATCTGGGATGAATAAGATAATACAAATTCATGACACTTATGAAGATGCTGTAAGTTCTTTTTTAGGAGGTGTTGCAAATGAATAATATTGTGGAAGTAAAGTTTTCAGCAAGATCAGAAAATGAAAGTTTTGCAAGGGTAATAGTTGCATCATTTGCAGCTAAGTTAGATCCTACATTAGATGAAATTGCAGACATAAAAACTGCAGTATCTGAAGCTGTAACTAATTCAATAATACATGGATATGATGAAGATGAAACAAAATTTGTTAATATAAGGTGTGAGATAGAAGATAGAGAAATAACTATCACAGTAGAAGACACTGGAAATGGGATAGAAGATTTAGATATGGCTATGCAGCCATTATATACATCGAAACCTGAATTAGAAAGATCTGGTATGGGATTTACCGTTATGGAAAGTTTCATGGATAAAGTAACTGTTTCTTCTAAAAAGGGCGAGGGAACTAAAGTTATTATGAAAAAGAAAATAGATTCATCTAATATAGAATAGAGGTTTTGTTATGGGGATAACTGCCAATAAAGAAGAAAGAAAGGGATTGCTTAGCCATGAGGAGACTTTAAGATTAATACAACTGGTACAAAATGGGGATGAAGAAGCAAAAGAAATACTAATAGAGAGTAATTTAGGGTTAGTTAGAAGTGTTGTATCTAAATTTTTAAATATAGGATATGAAAGAGATGACTTATTTCAATTAGGATCAATAGGACTTATAAAGTCTATTTATAAGTTTGATCCAAAATTTAATGTTAAATTCTCGACATATGCAGTACCTATGATTTTAGGAGAAATAAAAAGATATTTAAGAGATGATGGGATGATAAAAGTCTCAAGATCTTTAAAACAAGTTGCAATAAAAGCTAAAACACAAACTGAAGTTCTAACTAAAAAGTTAGGAAGAGAGCCAACTATAGATGAGTTATCTAAAGTTGTAGGAGTAGATAAAGAAGAATTGGTTATGGCGTTAGAATCAAACTTCTCTGTAGAATACTTACATGGAGTAATACACGAAGAAGAAGGAGCACCTATATGTTTAATTGATAAAATTAGCCTAAAAGGAGAAGATGAAGAAGATAAAGTTATAGATAATCTTTTATTAAAAGAGGTATTAGGAAAATTGGATAAAAGAGAAAGACAAATTATAATGCTTAGATATTTTGAAGATAAAACACAGAGTGAAATAGGAGAACTTTTAAATATATCTCAAGTACAAGTTTCTAGAATAGAGAAAAAGTACTGTCAAAGTTAAAAACTTATATAGGATAAAAAATAAACCCCTAATTTAGGGGTTTATTTTTTTTAGTTTGTTAAATAATAACTATATATAGATTGATTAAATAGGAGGTCAGAATATGGATAAGAATTACAAAGAATATGTTGATAAAATAAGTCCAAAACCTACTTATGTAAAAAATTATATATTAGCATTTATTGTAGGTGGAATAATCTGTGTAATTGGACAGGCTATAAATGATGTTTATATGAGTTTTGGACTAGATAAATTGAAAGCAGCTGGAGCAACATCTATGACTTTAATTTTTATAGGTGCATTTTTAACAGGATTAGGAGTTTATGATTTAATTGGCAAAAGAGCAGGTGCTGGATCTATTATTCCAATAACTGGATTTGCAAACTCTATAGTATCACCTGCAATGGAGTACAAAAGAGAAGGATATGTAATGGGTGTTGGAGCAAATCTATTTAAGATTGCAGGGCCTGTTTTAGTGTATGGAATAGGTTCATCTGTGTTATGTGGATTAATATACTACATAATAAAATTCATCATATAGAAAGGAGATATATAGGTGGCTAGAAATAGGATAGGAAAAAGGACTATTAAATTAGAGAATGGACCAACTATAATATCTACATCATCAATAGTGGGACCTAAAGAAGCGAATGGGCCTCTTAAAGAATATTTTGATATGAAGCTAGATGATGATTTATTTGGAGAAAAAAGTTGGGAATTTGCAGAAAGCAAGATGGTTCAAACGGTTATAGAAAATGCAATAAAAAATGCTAATAAGTCTGTAGATGATATAGATTATATGATTGCTGGAGATTTACTAAATCAGCTTTTATCAACATCATTTGCAGCTAGAGAAGTAAACATTCCATTTTTAGGAGTTTATGGAGCATGTTCTACAATGGCACTGTCTTTATCATTAGGGTCGATGTTGGTTGATGGAGGATTTGCTGACTTAGTGGTTGCAGCGACATCAAGTCATTACTGTACAGCAGAAAGACAATTTAGATTTCCGTTAGAATTAGGAAGTCAAAAACCTATGACAGCTCAATGGACAGTTACAGGATCTGGTTGCTCTTTGATATCTAGTGAAGGACAAGGCCCAAAGGTTAAGTATATAACAATAGGAAAGGTAATTGATAAAGGGATAAGTGATGCAAATAACATGGGTGCAGCTATGGCTCCAGCTGCTATAGACACGATATACTCTTACTTTGTGGATACAAAAGATGACCCAAATAGTTTTGACATGATTGCAACAGGTGACCTAGGTAAATTAGGTATGCAAATAACTATAGACTTATTAAAAGAAAAAGGATTAGATATATCTAAAGTTTATACTGATTGTGGAGTAGAAATTTTTAATATAGATGATCAAGACGTTCATTGTGGTGGAAGCGGATGTGGATGTTCAGCATCTGTTTTCAATGGATATATTTATAAAATGTTAAAATCTAAAAAATTTAATAAGATTATGTTAGTTTCAACAGGGGCATTATTATCACCTACAAGTACATTGCAAAAAGAGAGTATACCTAGTGTAGCTCATGCTGTAGTTATAGAAAATGAATAGGAGGTGTAAGAAGTGCTTATAGAGTATCTAAAAGTATTTTTAGTAGGCGGGGTTATATGCTTAATTGCTCAGATATTAATGGACTACTTTAAATTACAAACACCATATGTAATGGTTACTTATGTAACAAGTGGAGTAATATTAAGCTTTTTAGGTGTATATCAGCCTATTGTAGAGTTTGGAGGTTCTGGAGCAACTGTTCCTATAATAGGGTTTGGATATTCTTTATATAATGGAGTTGTTAAAGCAATAGAACAAGATGGATTTATGGGGATTTTTACAGGTGGTATAACTGCAACTGCAGGAGGTATAACAGCAGCTATATTTTTTGGATATATAATGGCCGTTATATTTACCCCAAAGGCTAAGCCATAAAATAAAAAGAACTATATGAGACTTAACTCATATAGTTCTTTTTTTATGCAGCTGGTTTTGCTGCTGTACTAGGTTTTTGAGTGGTTTGAGTAGGTGAAGTTTGATTATTACCTTGAGGTGGAGTAGGAGTTACGTCAGTACCACCACCTGTTGTTCCACCTCCGGTACCTGGATTAGTTCCAGTACCACCACCTGTATTTCCACCTCCAGTTCCTGGGTCAGTGCCAGTACCTGGATTACTATTATCATTACCACCATTATTGTTGCCGTTATCTCCATTATCTCCAGGATCAGGAGTTTCTGGAGTTGGAGTTTCTGGAGAAGGAGTTTCCGTTTCCGGTTTATTTTCTTCTTCTACAGGAGGCAATGTAGTTGCCGGTGGAGTATAAGAAGAATGAGTAGTAGGTATCTGACCTTTTATGAAAGCCGCCATACCAGAATTATAAGCTCCTTTAGGAACTATACTACCATTCAATAAGTTTATATTATAAAACTCTATATTACTTGCTTTTTTAAAATCAATTGGGTCAAGTCCATCATGCGCTTTATTCATTACTTTAGACCATAATTTAGCAGAAGTTCCACTTCCGTGAACAACACCTCTACGAGGTATAGTTTCTTTTGTAGTTGGATCAATTCTATGATCATCACCTATATAAGTAGCACCTACATAATAAGGTGTGTAACCAACAAACCAAGCGTCTTTATTTTCATTTGTAGTACCTGTTTTACCAGCTACAGGCATATCACCAAAGCTAGCTGATTTACCAGTACCTTCTTTAACTACAGATTTAAGCATATCTGTAAGAACATAAGCAACTTCAGGGTCTACAACCTTATGCTCTTCTGGAGTGTTTTGTATTAACACTTGCCCATCTGAAGACTCAACAGTTGTAAATGTTATAGGTTCAACATAAGTTCCACCGTTAGCCAAAGTTCCATAAGCCGCAGCCATATCAAGAGGAGAAGCTCCTTTTGTCATACCACCTAAAGTAAGAGCAGGGAATGTTCTATCTCTGCCACCAGGTCCATCTTTTAAATCAGATAATCCAAAGTTTTTTAGGTAATCAAGCATAACGTCAACACTTTCATCGTAAGTTGAAGCAAGTTGTTCAGCTACTTTTATAGCTATTGTATTTGATGACTTAGCTAAAGCTTTACGCATTGTCATATCTCCAGAACCAGATGTTGTAGTATTTGGATTCCATTTATTATTTTCTTTAAATTTATATCCTCCACGTACATCGCTAAATGTATCTGCTTGATTCATTCCGTTATCAATAGCTGGAGTGTAAACTGATAAAGGTTTTATAGTAGAACCAGGTTGGTGTGGTGAAGTAGCTCTATTTAAAACTTTTCTAGCTTTAATTTCTCTACCACCAATCAAGGCTTTTATTTTACCAGTTCGATAATCTAAAACTACCATAGCAGCCTGAGGTTGAGGAATTCCATCTTTGTAAGTTTCAGTTCCTGGGAAGTTATTTCTATTATTAAACTCAGTTTCTAAATCACTTTGCATATTTTTATCTATAGTAGTACGTATTTTTAAACCTCCACTAAAATACAGTGTATTAGCTTCAGCTTCAGTATATCCTTGAGTTATAAGACTATTTATAACATCGCTTTCTATAAGGTCCTCAACTGTAGAAGCAGGTTTTTTAGATTGACCAGGCAGCTGTATATTTATTTTTCAGCGACAGCTTTATCATGTTCTTCTTGAGTTAAATAACCAAGTTCTAACATTTTCATTAAAACTGTTTCTTGTCTTTGTTTAGCATTAGGGTTTAGCTCAGCTTTTCTACAAACCATATTTC
This sequence comes from Paraclostridium sp. AKS73, assembly GCF_025671395.1. Taxonomy (NCBI): domain Bacteria; kingdom Bacillati; phylum Bacillota; class Clostridia; order Peptostreptococcales; family Peptostreptococcaceae; genus Paraclostridium; species Paraclostridium sp. AKS73. The sequence goes on from NZ_JAIXHU010000011.1 coordinate 78,661, forward strand.
TGTTTCTTAACTCTTTAAAAGTGTCATCATCAGGTATAAGACCCCAATCATAAAGTTTATCAATCATATCTAACTCTACTTTAGTGGGTTCATCAAAACCATCACTCTTTACATAAAATTTTAATCTTCCTTTTAATTCATCTTTAGTTTCATTACCTGTTAATTTTGCAGTGTTATAAGCTGCATATTTATTAGGGTTTTGAGTTATACCAACAATCATAGCTGATTCAGCAACTGAAAGATCTTTAGCATGTTTATTAAAATATGCATTTGCAGCAGCTTCAACACCTATAGCACCTCTTCCAAAGTATGCACTATTTAAATAAAGTTCTAAAACTTCACTCTTAGTAAGAGTCTTATCCATTTCTAAAGCATAATAAATATCTTTAATTTTACGAACAACAGATACTTCACTAGAAGTAAGTAAATTTTTAGAAACTTGCATGTCTAGAGTACTTCCTCCAGGAGAAGAAGATGTAAATATATTTATAAGGGTGGCTTTAGCAAGCCCTTTAAAATCTACACCATTATGATCATAAAATCTTTCATCTTCTATTGATACAAGCGCATTTTGAAGATGAGCTGGCATATCTTTTATAGATATAGGAACCTTTTTATTATCTGTTGGAGGATTTCCCATTAAAGATCCATCACTATATAAAAGTTCTGTAACTGTGTTAACTTTTTTATCAAGAGCAGCTTTTGTCACAGGCTCTACGTCTTTTAAGGCTACAAATACTAGTGCAGTTGAAACTGCAACTCCTAATACCAACATAACTAAAAGTGTAACACCTACAGTTCTAAATATTTTAAACTTATCCTTCTTTGAAGATTTAGAAATACTTTTAGTTTTTTGACTACTGTTTTTAGTTGATTTCCTCGACGAGGCAGTAGGTTTAGTACTAGAGGAGCTAACTTTTTTTCTACGTATTTTGTTTTTGTCATTATTATCATTTCCCATGAAATTAACCTCCTTACTATAAGAATATATTATATCATATATGTGAATAATTTTGTATTTTATAGATAAAAATGAATATTATGTAATTAGTATTAGTGTTAGTTGATTATTTGAATTTAACATTTAACTATGATACAATATTAATTATTTTTAACTAAGTATAAAAAAAATATGTGTGAGGTGTACATATGATTGAAATAAATGAACAATTAAAGATAATTAAAAAAGGGGCAGCTGAAATAATTTCAGAAGAAGATATTGTTAAAAAGTTAGAAAAATCGGCAAAAGAAAATAAGCCATTAACAATAAAGTTAGGATTGGATCCTTCTGCACCAGATATTCACTTAGGACATACTGTTGTTTTAAGAAAAATGAAAGCATTCCAAGATTTAGGACATCAAGTAGTTATAATAATAGGAGATGCTACAGGTATGATAGGAGATCCAACTGGAAAATCAGCAGTTAGAAAGCAACTATCTCATGACCAAGTTTTAGAAAATGCAAGAACATATCAAGAACAAATCTTTAAAATATTAGACAGAGAAAAGACAATAGTAAAGTTTAATAGCGAGTGGTTACAAACTATGAATTTCATGGATGTTGCTAACTTAGCATCTAAGTATACTGTTGCGAGAATGTTAGAAAGAGATGATTTTAAGAAAAGATTCGCATCTAATCAATCTATATCAATACATGAATTTTTCTATCCATTAATGCAAGGATATGATTCAGTAGCAATAAAAGCTGATATAGAAATGGGAGGAACGGATCAAAAGTTTAACATATTAATGGGAAGAACTCTTCAAAAAGAGTATGATCAAGAACCTCAAATTGCTTTATTAATGCCTATAATAGAAGGTACTGATGGAGTTAAGAAGATGAGTAAATCACTAGGTAATTACATTGGTATAAGCGAAGCTCCTAATGATATGTATGGAAAAACTATGTCTATTCCAGATGAATTAATAATAAGATATTTTGAGTTAGTTACAGATGAACATCCTGATTCAATAGAAGCTATGAAGTCTGATATAGAACAAGATAAAGTAAATCCAAGAGACTTAAAAATGAAATTAGCTAAAGAAGTTGTAAAACTATATCATGGAGAAGAAAAAGCATTAGAAGCAGAGCAATATTTTAAATCTGTATTCCAAAAAAAGAATATTCCAGATGATATAGCTGAAATGGAAGTTTCTATAGAAGAGTCTGAAGAAGGTTTATTCTTTATACCAAAGCTAGTTACAGGATTAAAGCTTTCTCCATCTACAAGTGAAGCTAGAAGATTATTAAAGCAAGGTGGAATAAAGCTTAATGGTGAAAAAGTTGAAAATGACAAAATAGCTTTACAAACTGGAGATATAATACAAGTAGGAAAAAGAAAATTTGCAAAAATAATAATTAACAAGTAATTATAAGCCCTCCTTACATAATATAGTAAGGGGGGCTTTTTATGAAAAAATATTAGTTCAAAGAAGAAAACAAAAAATTAAAAAGAATATAATAATGTTTATAATAATTTTTTAGTATCGACATTAATAGGAACATTTATATACATAGATAATAAATTAAGACCAACTATTACTGTTATAGCAGAAACAAAAGCAGAAGAACTTGCTAATAAATCTATAAATAAAGCTGTTGCAAGTGTTATAGATAACAGTGTTAAGTATGAAGATTTAATAAATGTAAAGACTGGAGAAAGCGGAAAGATAACAATGATGCAAGCAAATTCTATCGCTATGAATGAAATAGCTTCACAAGTTGCACTAGAAATACAGTCAGAAATGAAAAAAATTAAAACGACGTCAACATACATACCTATAGGAACTGCATTAGGAAGTCCACTTTTAGCAAAATATGGGCCTAAAATAAAAGTATCTATAGAACCTATAGGAAATGTATATGTAGACTTTGGGACTGATTTTGAGTCTTCAGGAATAAATCAAACAAGGCATAGAATTTACTTAAAAGCAAAAACACAAGTAAAAGTAGTAGTACCACTTACAACGTCTACTAAAGAAGTTAAAACTCAAATTCCTATATGTGAAACTGTAATTGTAGGTGATGTTCCACAAAGCTATGTAAATGTTCCAGAAAAAGATATAGTTAATGTTATTCCTAATAAAAATATAAATAAATCAAACTAAAAGAGGGAGATTATTCTCCCTCTAACATCCAACCTATATAGACTCCATATCCAGTAGCAGGATTATTTTCAATTGCATGTGATACTGCACCTATGATTTTATCATCTTGCACTATTGGAGTACCACTCATACCTTGAACTATACCTCCAGTTAACTGTAATAGTTCTTTATCTATAATTTCTATTTTAAAAGTTTTAGACTCAGGATTTCTTTGTTTCTTTATATTTAATATATTAATTTCATATTCTCTAGGTTCTCCATTTGAAGTTTGCAAAAGAATTGAAGCTTTTCCGGTTTTAACCTCTCCTAATTGAGCAATTTTATATTGTTTAAATTTAGATAAATCTAATTTATGGATGGTTCCTTTTATTCCAAAACTAGAGTTATCTTTAAAATCTCCTATAAATTCATTTTTTTCACCATTGATGCAACCTACTGTTCCTTTATATGATTTATCTATTGTTAAATTAGATGTTGAAGAGATATATCCATTTTTAATAGGTAAATTTTTATTAAATCCAACACTTATGGGATGAGCAACTGCTCCAAAATTATTATTCTGTGGATTTACATATGTTAAAGTAGCAAATCCAGATACTATATTATTGAAATTTATTTTTTCTAAAATTTCTTTATTAGTATCAATATCTATTTTTTCATTATTTCTTAATACTTGAACCTTGATATTTTCATTTTCTGATAATGTATTTAGCAAACTAGAAAATCTGAATAATTTTTTATCTCATTATTATTTATTGATACTAATGAATCTCCTATTTTAAATGAAGAATCAGTAAAATTATTTCTAACCATAAGATATTGCAATTCAGCATCTATTTGCGTTATATTACCAATAGGTATTAAATAATTAGAATCATTTTTTGTTGTAGGTTCTGAATAAATAAATCCTATTGACAGAAAATATATTAAAAATGTTGTTAAAAAACATTTTTTAAGATTCATTAAAACACCTTCTTTCTGATAGAGTCTTTGATGATTAATGGTGCTTCTTTAATATTAGATTGTGCAGGATAAAAATTTTAATCCGTAGAAAACAGACACAATAAAAACCATTTGTTTTCAAAAATATAAAAAATAATCACCTAAAACTTAAAGTATATTTAAGTTAGTATTAATTATTTTATTTATTTATTTTATTTTTTCTTTTTT